>CASFLY010000086.1 GCA_949295645.1 uncultured Bacteroidales bacterium
CTGCTGCGGCACAGACTCCTGTTTACCTCGACAATTCAGCCGATATCGAAGATCGGATCGAAGACGTTATGTCCCGGCTGACCCTCCAGGAAAAAATCGCGATGATACACGCCCAGTCGAAATTCAGTTCGCCGGGAGTGCAACGTCTCGGAATCCCCGAAGTCTGGACGACCGACGGACCTCACGGGATCAGACCGGAGGTGTTTTGGGACGAATGGGACCAGGCAGGCTGGACCAATGATTCCTGCGTGGCCTTCCCTGCCCTGACCTGTCTTGCAGCGACCTGGAACGAGGAAATGTCGCATCTTTACGGTGTGAGCATCGGGGAGGAAGCCCGTTTCCGCAACAAATCCGTGCTTCTCGGCCCGGGAGTGAATATCTACAGGACTCCGCTCAACGGCCGAAATTTCGAATACATGGGCGAAGACCCGTACCTGGCCTCGAAAATGGTCGTCCCATACATAAAAGGCGTGCAGAGCAACGGCGTAGCTACCTGCGTAAAACATTATGCGCTGAACAACAACGAAATAAACCGCCACACCTCAAATGTCATCGTCGATGACCGCACCCTGTATGAAATCTACCTGCCTGCATTCAAGGCAGCCGTTACGGAAGGCGGCACCTGGACCATTATGGGAGCGTACAACCTTTACAAAAACCAGCATTGCTGCCACAACGAATATCTCCTGAACGACATCCTGAAGGGCGAATGGGGCTTCGACGGGGTCGTGGTCTCGGACTGGGGCGGCACTCACGATACCGGCCAGGCCATCACGAACGGTCTGGATCTGGAGTTCGGCTCCTGGACCAACGGACTGAACCAGAATACCAAGAGCGCTTATGACAACTATTTTCTGGCTTACCCTTATTTCGAAAAAATAAAATCCGGAGAAGTCGGGACCGAAGAGCTCGATGACAAGGTAAGGCGTGTGCTCAGGCTTATTTTCCGTACTGCGATGAATCCGGACAGGCCTTTCGGGAATATGCTTTCGGAAGCGCACTACGCTGCGGCGCGGCAGATAGGCGACGAGGGCATTGTGCTGCTGAAAAATGAGAACGGTCTCCTGCCTATTTCGGCCGGAAAAGGCGACAGAATCCTTGTGGTAGGGGAAAATGCGATAAAGATGATGACTGTCGGGGGCGGGAGTTCGTCTCTGAAAGTGCAGCGCGAAGTCTCACCTCTGCAGGGAATCAGGAATGCGTACGCAGGCCTGGCTGAAGTGGAATATGCCCGCGGCTACGTGGGCGATGTTTCCGGAGAATACAACGGGGTGACTACCGGCCAGAATCTGGCAGAAGACAGGAGTGCTGAAGAACTCATAGCTGAAGCCGTCGACAAGGCCTCGGATGCGGACTTCGTCATTTTCATAGGCGGATTGAACAAGTCCCCGCATCAGGACTGCGAAGATTCGGACAGGACAGGACTCGGCCTTCCGTACGGCCAGGACAGGGTCATCGAAGCCATTGCGGAAGTGAATCCGAACATAGTCTTCGTGAACATTTCGGGCAATGCCGTAGCCATGCCGTGGATAGAAAAGGTTCCGGCCGTGCTCCAGGCCTGGTTCCTCGGCTCCGAGGCAGGCAATTCCATAGCGGACGTCATTTCCGGGAAGGCGAATCCTTCAGGAAAACTGCCGTTCACCTTCCCTGTCGCACTCGAAGACTCCCCTGCCCATGCCGTGGGCGACTATCCCGGGACAAAGGAGGGCCGGATATGGAACATAGAGTACAAGGAAGGCATCCTTGTGGGATACAGATGGTTCGACACGAAGAAGATCAAGCCTCTTTTCGCATTCGGACACGGCCTCAGCTATACGGATTTCGAATACGGAAAGGCAAGCGTGGACAGCAGGACGATGACCCGGGACGGCTCGGTGACTGTCAGCATAGAGGTCACGAATACGGGAGATGTTGCCGGCAAGGAAGTGGTGCAGCTTTATCTTGCCGACCTCAAGTCGAGCCTGCCGCGCCCGGCCAAGGAGCTGAAAGGCTTCAGGAAGGTGGAACTTGCCCCTGGCGAAACCGCCACCGTTTCATTCCAGATCGACAGGGACGACTTGAGCTATTTCGATGCGGACAAGCATGAATGGGTCGCCGAACCGGGTAAATTCAAGGCCCTGATCGGTTCTGCTTCCGACGATATCCGGAGCGAAGCGACGTTCGAATTGAAGTGATTTGAAACGGATCTGCAACTTTTTCCGGAATTTTTTCAAAAAAATCAAAAAAAATTCCGGAAAAAGTTTGGAGATATCAAAAAAAGCTGTACCTTTGCGTCCGAGTTGATCGAAAGGTTAATCCAAAACCTTCACAACTTATTGGTTATTAGTTTTAGTGTTATTAATTATGTGGTTAGTATGAGGGTCCGCACGTGAGGTGCCGACACTCATTTTTTATTGTCTTTATCGAAAAAAAACTGTTTCGGGTATAGGAAAACCGAAAATTAGTGCTATCTTTGCGCCGCTGATTCAGTTAATTAAAATTATTAAGGAAATGAAAAAAGGAATTCATCCCGAAAACTACCGTCTTGTAGCTTTCAAGGATATGTCTAACGACGAGGTATTCGTTACCCGTTCCTGCGCAAACACCAAGGAGACTCTTGATGTGAACGGCACTGAGTATCCTGTGGTAAAAGTCGAAATTTCAAACACATCCCATCCGTTCTATACCGGAAAGATGAAACTGGTTGACACGGCAGGCCGCGTAGACAAATTCTATCAGAGATACAAGAAGAAGTAACAGGGAAAACACTTCAAAAAAGAAAACCGGCTTCGTGGTCAGGAGCCGGTTTTCTTTTTTGTCATCCGCATATCCTTTTTCACCTGCACAGATGCCTGAGCCAGAAGGAGCGGTTCTCCCAGAGGAAATGGTCTCCCTGATAGCCCCTGTAGCCGTGCTTCCCGTCAGGATAGACCATGAAATCGAAACTCTTGCCGGCCTTGTGCAGGGCATCTATAAGCTGGAGCGTATTCTGGTAATGGACATTGTCATCCCCCGTGCCGTGTGTGATTTTCAGATAGACGGGACGCACCCTGGCGGTGTCAGTAACGGATGCGGGATAAGAATCCGCATAGCCGATGGCCCTTGAGACCGCATATCCCTCGGGATTGTCCTGCGGCGTGCCCATATAGCGCTCCGTGTAGTGGGTATCATACAGAGCCCAGTCATAGACCCCGCCCCCGGCTATTCCGTATGGGAAAGCCTCCGGGAAACGCATCACGAGCATGGCAGTCATAGTGCCTCCGAACGAAAAGCCTTCCACGCCGATTCTGGAAGCATCCACATACGGGAGAGCCCTGAAATATTCCGACCAGGCTATGAAATCCTGCAGTTCGTGCACTGTCAGGCAACGGTAAATCATCGCCATAGCCCGGCGGCCGTTATGTCCTGCGGCCCTGCAGTCGGCAACCACCTCTATGATGCCGTTTTCGGACCACCACTGGTTCCTGTCGGAAGGATCGGACCACCTGTCCCTTACCAAAGGGATGTCCGGTCCGCCGTAAATGTCGAAATGCACCGGATATTTCCGGAAAGGGTCGAAGTCTTTCGGATAAGTGACTGCAGCCGGCAGGATGAGACCGTCACGGGTCTCCATCAGGACAAGCTCCGGCAGTGCATAGCGTCCTGCATCGAAATCCTCCCCTGCCCTGTCGGCCACCACGGTGCCGTCGGGCCTGTTTCCGGAAATACCGAAGACAGCCACCTTGTCCGGCGTGGTAAAGTTCGAATATGCTGCCGCAAAATGTTTCATATCCGGAGAGAACACGACGGACTTCACATCATAGGCGGGGTTTGTCAGCAGCCTGTCTCCTTTGCGGCCGGACGCGTAGACCGACATCCTCACGTGGGAAGCATTCCAGGAAGTAAAAAACACCTCTCCCCTTTTCTCATCCGCGCCCAATAAGGATATATTCCAGTACTCCCCGTCGGACACCTGCCTGAATTCGCCGCCGTCATACGACAGGAAATAAACCTGCTCCCAGTCAGAAGGATCAAGGCAGCGGGCCATATACAGGCCCTTGTCCGTAAAGACCGCACCGGAAATCCAGTTCACCCAGGCTGTCGACTCCTCCTCATAAATCATCTTCACTGCTCCGTCTTCCGCATCCACCCTGTACAGTTCGAGCGACTGCTGCGATCTGGGCATTCTCGAAACGTAAAAGCCGGTTCCCTCCGGATTCCAGAACGGGGTTCCGAAATACTGGTCGGGATTTTCCCCGAAATCCGCCCATACGGTTTCAGCAGGCACGTCACCGGCAGAGAAATCCAGGGAAGCCACATCGATGATGCCGATTTTCACGGAAGGATTGGTCTCTCCGGCTTTGGGATACCTCGTATTGCTGACGCTTCCGTCCTGTCCGAAAGGCGAATAGATCGGAAAAAGGGGTACACGGGTATTGTCGAAACGGTAGAATCCTATTTTCCGACTGTCCGGAGACCACCAGAATGCCTTGTAGTTCGTGCTCCGCCCTAAAATCTCCTCATAGTAGACCCAGGAAGCGTAGCCGTTCAGTATCAGATCCGTCCCGTCGAAGGTCAGCCTTTTTTCCGACCCCGAGGCTATATCGGCCACATACAGGTCATTGTCTCTGGTAAAGGCGATCATCGTGGAGTCCGGAGAATATGTCGGGTTTACCGCGCCTTCGGGCTTCAGGGGGAAATCCCGGAACCTTTCGGGAGCACTTACACCGGATTTTACCTTTCCTCTTCTGACATTGAATGCAAATGCCGTGGAATCCGTATAGGTCCCGTCGTATGAAAAGACCGCTTCACTGTCCGAAATCCATTTCCAGGACGAAGGGACGTCATTGAATTCGGCTGCAGACAATGTCATTGCCCCGGCAAGGGGCACACTGGCAGAAAACAGCAGCTTTTGCAAAATTTTCCTTTTCATATAAAAAACTCGTTTTTGAAATTTACCAGATAAACCTTTCCGGTGCTTCTCGTGACAGCAGTATAGAGCCATTTCAGGTCATCGGCAAGCAGGTCATCCTGCCAGAAAGGATTGTCGATGAAAACACATTTCCACTGGCCGCCCTGCGACTTGTGGCAGGTGACGGCATTGGCGTATTTCAGCTGCAGGGCATTGAAATACCTGTCCTCCCGCACCGCTTCATAACGTTTTTTCTTCGAGGATATGTGCGAATAGTCCTCGTTTACGCCGGCATAAAGCATATCCTGCTGCATGGCAGTCAGGGCCGGACTTTCCGAGACCAGGGTGTCGAGGATGACGTTCGCAACGATTTCCTGGCCGCCGTAGTCGGGAAACGACAGGCGTGCCCTGGCGAAATGCAGCCCGTAACGCTCTTCATATCCTGAAATCCTCTCCAGACAGGCTATGTCGCCGTTTGCTATATAGTCCAGCTCCAGCGGCTTGTCCTCGAACTGATAGCAGTTCTTCACTATCATCAGCCGGTCTCCGCGCACCAGCTGCTCTTCCTTGAACTGCACTGCGGCACGGATGCCGAGATTGTATCTGACGGCCCGCCTGTTCGAGCGGCAGATGACGACAGTCTCTTCATCCCCGTATTCCGAATAGGCATCAGTAAGTTTCTCTATGAGTTCCTCGCCGGTAATCCTTTCCATATCGGCAAAACCGCGCACATCCAGGCAAGGGTGCATCTGAAAGGCTCCGTTTTCTTCGGCCCGTCTGATCTCCTGTCTGAGAAGTGTCGCGTTATGGAGTATTCCGGAGCCGGACTGCTGTCTGACCACGTCAGTCAATTCCACCGATACGCAGGGGCCGAATACAGAGAGGTAATCGCCCGAAAGTGCGGGGCTGGCATCCAGACCGACTGGAGGAAGCTGGGCCATATCCCCTATCAGAATCAGTTTGTTGTCCGTCCCCCGGCGGACATATTCCACAAGGTCGGCAAGCAGGTTCCCGGAGCCGAAAACATTGGCCTGAGGCCCGGCGTCGATGCCGATAAGAGAGACCTCGTCTACGAAATACACGGTATCCCGGTCCTTGTTGGGCCCCAGGACGAACTCTCCGAAACCGGAGCCGCCGACCGACTTCTGCCTGTAGATATGCTTGTGTACGGTATATGCCTGAAAGCCGGCATAACCGGAAAGGACCTTGGCTGCACGTCCTGTGGGAGCCAGGAGCACACAGTTCACATTCAGACTTTTGAGAAAGGAAATGGCGGCAGCAACGGCCGATGTCTTCCCGGTCCCTGCATAACCGTTCACGACCATGATGTCGCAATCGTCGCCGCTGATGAAATCCGCCATTGTCCTGAACAGCCGGCTTTGGCACTCAGTCGGCCCGTATGCGAAGCCGCCCGTGAAACCGGCATAAAGGTAATCGGCGCTGCCCATTATTTGGCCCTCTTGAAAATCATGGACAGGACTATGAATATCGGATAAATCTCAAGACGTCCGAAAATCATGTCGATGCTGAAGATGAATTTGGCTATCCCCGGCTGGGAAGCGTAATTGCCCATCGTGCTGAGCGAGTCGAGGGCCGGACCGGCATTGCCGAAGGATGAAAGGCAGCCGGAAAACGCTTCCGCGACATCTATGCCGCACAGGGCGAGGAATGCGAAGGACACTAACAGAATCAGCAGATAGAATACGATGTAAAGGATGGCGGAAAACGCCTCGTTATCCTTGAGGAAATGGCTTCCTACACGTATCTGCATGATTGAAGACGGGTGCAGGTTCTGCTTTATCTGCCTTGCTATGGCCTTGAAGGCTATATATACCCTGTCGGATTTTACTCCTCCGGTAGTAGACCCCGAACAACCGCACTGGAAGACCGCATAAAGCAGGATGATGTTCGCGAACAGAGGCCATGAAGCATTGTCGGCCGTGCCGAATCCCGTAGTTGTAAGCATGCTTGCTACCTGGAAAGAGCCGTCCAAAAGCGCCCTGCCCCAGCCATCGTATGTCCCGCTGGATTTAAGGCTGATGGTGACAAATATTGCGAGGACGGCAAACGTGCCGAGGAAAAATTTTATCACGGGATGTCTGAACGGCTTCAGGGACCGGGTCGCAAACACACCGAACAGCAGGCCGAAATGTATCGAGGACAGCAGCATGAAAACCATGATGATGATGTCGATAAGCGGGGAATCATAGTATGCTATGGACATGTTGCGCGTGCTGAAACCGCCTGTAGCCACCGTGCTGAAAGAGTGATTCAGCGCATCGAAGAAGGACATGCCCGCTATTTTCAGAAGCAGGGTCTCTATCAGGACCAGGCCCACGTACACGAAAGCTATGACATGGACGGTCTTTATGGAACGGAAACGGTATCCCTCCCGCGACAGCGAAGACAGCTCGATGTTGGTAAGCCTCATCCGGAACGGACTGGCATCGGGAATAATGAGAAGCAGGAAAACGACGATTCCCAGACCGCCTATGAAATGCGTCGAAGACCGCCAGAATACGAGGCTTTTCGGAAGGCTCTCCACATCTGTCAGGATGGTGGAGCCCGTAGTGGTATAGCCCGACACGCTTTCGAACCATGCGTTCACCAATGTGAATTCCCCGCCCCACAGGACATAAGGCAGCATTCCGAAAATAAAGGAAAGCAGCCACGACAGGACTATGATCATGTATCCGTCCTGAAGGGAAATGGCATTGGCTTTCCGGACGAAAATGAAAGGGAAAATACCCACGATAAACGTGATAATGAAACTTATCGCCAAAGGTCCCAAAGCCGAGTCTTTTCCGTTCACGACAGATACTATCATCGACAGGAACATAAACAGCGCACTCACGAGCAGCGCCTGCCCGACATTTTTCGATATGACCTTTATATCCATCCGTACGTCATCTTTTAGAGTTCCTTCGCGGCAGAGGATGTCTCGATGAACTTCTCTCTTTCTTCGCGCAGCTTTGCAAGACGTCTCTTCAATTCCGAATTTTCATCGATAAGTTCGGTTATGTCGCTGTTCAAGGTGACCAGCTCGTCATCTCCGTCGAAACCGTATCCGTATTTTCTTCCCGCCCTCTTGTAGTCATCGATGCCTGCAAGCATTTTCTTCAACGGCCTTATATAATATATGAGTATGAAAACGAGCAGCAGCAGTACGAGCAGCAGTCCCGCGCCTATTGATACCACTCCCGGGATGATGCTCCTGTAGAAACCGTCCTGGAATGTCTGCGAATTTTCTTTCAGCTGTACGTAGATGACGTCGTTCAGTTTCTCGATATCGGACCTGAGCCGCTGGTATTTCGGCTGGAGCCTTTTGAAATACCAGTCCCTGTTGTCGATGAAATCATTCATTATCACTTTCTCGAATTCCATGGACGTCAGCATGTAGGCGCTGTATGAGTATATTACGGAATCGGCCCTTGCCGCGGCTTCCCTGCTGTCGAGAGTGGCTTTAAGACTGTCATATTCTTCCAGAAAGGCATTGCAGTCGACGTCGGGAATCAGGGCCGGGTCCTTTTCGCCCACTATGGCGAGGAGCCGCAGATTGTAGCTGTCGCTGTCATTCGCCAGTTTCTGGGCTATGTTGATGCAGTTTATGTTAGATGCGATAAGGTTCGAGACATAGTCGCTCATCCTCCTGTATTCCATAATGGAAATGATGCTCGACAGCAGAAGGATTATGGCTATGGCGCCGAGAGCGAATGTAAGCTTTACGCTCATCGACATTCCGACACGGAATTTTTTCCTGAAAGTCTTTTTACGCATACGCTGTTTTCCTCAAACATTTTGCAAATTTAGGATTTTATGTCGTATTTTTTCCTAATTTTGCTCCGAAAAGGAAAAATGACGGTATTTTATCACAAGCAAGGCAAAATATTTTTTTCTTTTTTAATTAACAACTATTCTTTTTTTTATGAAAAAATTTATTTTCATGGCAGCCGCATTGCTCGTTGGCACGGTTGCAGTCAGCGCTCAGGACAAGCAGTACAAACCTGAAGCAATGGATTTCTCCCTCGAAATGAATTATGCTCCGGGAACATTCATTGGAGCTATGTCAGGTGGGGACGCTGCTTTCGGCGGAACTATGGGGCATTCCTTCACCCTTCCGGAGTTCGGTGTAAAAGGCCGTTTCTTCGTCACAGACAGGCTGGCAGTCAAACTGAATCTCGGGTTCAATTCCGATTCCAATAAGACAAACAACTATGTAGACAACGGTGACAATTCTGAAACGGTTACCGAAACAAAAGATGCAAGCACTGCATTTTCCATAATGCCCGGTATCGAGTACCATCTCGGGAACTTCAACCGTGTGTCTCCATACGTAGGTGCAGCCATCGGAATCAGCACAGGTTCAGACAAAGATACAGGTGAAACTTTTGAAAGCAAGTCCCCTGTATTCGGTCTCGGAATCAATGTGTCGGCAGGTGTTGACGTGTATATCTGCCAGGGCCTTTATGCCGGTGTAGAGCTCGGCCTCGGATACGGATATGAAAAACACGGAAGAGGTACGGAGACCTCAATTCAGGGCAACACTACCACTACAGCCGACGGCGATACCGAAACCATGACTTCGAACTTCGGTTTCTACGCCACTCCGTCTCTCCGCATCGGTTGGTTCTTCTAATCGCCGGACAGACACATACAGGCGACAGGCTGTTTATCAGCGTCACTTACGGACAAGGGGATGACTCAAATGTGAAAGTCGTCCCCTTTTTCATTGTTTTTCCATGAGGGTGAGGCCAGCCTCAGTCTCGGTACAAAAGCTGGTACAAAAAGTGCTGCTGCCGAAAAAGTAGACACTGGAAGGTAGAAAAAGATTGAAAGTTGTAACTTTGGTGCAGAATGGAAGTCGTCTCCGGAGAGAGGGGCGAAGCCCCGAGCGGAGGTGGCGACTTCCGGCGGCCCGAAGCCAGCGCCAGTCCCATCTACCGGAAAGGAGAAA
>CASFLY010000087.1 GCA_949295645.1 uncultured Bacteroidales bacterium
AAGCAAAGGACTCGAAATCAGTTTGATTTCGGAAATGACAGGACTTTCGGAGGAGGAAATCCGGGGATTGTGACTTTCTGACAACCTATTTCTAACTTATTATAACATAAACTATTCAAAAGCCGCTATTACTGAAATAGGTGTAGTAATAGCGGCGTATTCATTTGTGACTGGCGTAGCGTGATACCATAATTGGATACATCCTGCAGAACATCAAGGTTTGACCGGCAGACTTCCCGTGTCTGCTTTTTCGGAGGCTGCTCATCCGACAGGATCGATTTCGTTGAGGGAGCGGTAGAGGTGGAGGAAGAAGTCGCGGTCTCTGGCCGACACGTAGTACATGGACCTGGCTTTGGCTCTTGAGAACGACTTGCAGTAGCGCAGGTAATACTCCGGGCGGGACTCGGGCGGTTCTCCGTTCGCCATCCAGTCCCATCTGGATTCGGCCAGGTCGACAACTACGATTTTGTGATTTGTCATCCGCCGGCCCTCGGGGATACGGACATTCTGGCTCATCGACAGGGCTTTTTCGAAAATCATAGGGGAAGCGATGGAAGAACCGACGGACAGGTATATGCCGTTTTCAAGATTGTCCACACTGTTTACAAAATACAGGAAATCAGTCTCGGCGGAGCGCCCGACAGCCGCAAACGAACAAAGCGGATGCATATAGAAAATGTCTAATCCGAACTGGGGATGAACCGTAAACGGGATTCCGTGCTTTCGCGCAATGTACAGAAGGCTGCTGTCTTTGTACGGATGCAGGACAGGTATCTTTCCGGAAGCAACGGCATATTCCTTCATCTTTTCAAGCAGGCCGATGGCAGCCGATGCTTTTCCCGGATTATCCGCCGACATGGCATCCTTTTCAAGTGTCTGCAAGTCGGGAACTTCTATGGCGTCCTCTTCTATCATCCTGCCTACGGATTCGCCTATGCCCTCACCTTTCCAGGCACCTGTCAGGATGGCGAGATTTATATAGAATCCCGGTTCCTGCCACATCCCGAACATTCCCTCAGGCAGGGTCTTGCGAGAGTCCTCGCAGGCTGTGCCGTCGTATGCGAACTCCCAGTCGTCGACCACTGCAGTACCGGTAGCGGCAAGGTGCGTCAGCCAGCCCCTTTTCACGAATTCTCCGACGAGCGGGCCCAGGCCATTGTCTATAAGATAAGTCCCGAAAGTCAGCATTCTCGATGCGCCTTTCCTTTTGGCCTCAATGATATCCTCTGCCGTCTGCCGGATCACTCTCATTGCATCTTCGGACAGAGAAGATGGTTCGTCGGAAGGAGATGCCATGTCTTTGCTTGCGGACACCATCCCCCGCCGCTCGGAGAGGGAATGGAAACATAAATCATCGCGGTGGAATGTCTTATTCGGTTTCATTCGGATCCAGTTTTAGAAGTTCATTGTACAGATTCAGCAGAAAGACACGGTTGTCTGCCGTGATGAAATTCATTTCAAGCGGCCTTGTCCTCAGGAAAATTCTCATATACGGAGTAAAGTACTCAGGATCGGTTTCAGGAGGTTCTCCCTGACCGAACCAGTCCCACTTGGGCTCTGCAAGATCCACGACGGTGATTTTGTGCCTGTCGAGAGGGGAATTGTGCTGCAACCCGACATTCTGCGCCATCGAATATGCCTTTTCAAACACTGTCGGAGACATCACCGCAGTCCCGACTGACATGTAAATTCCGCCATTCAGCCGGCTCACGGAATCCGCATACGACAGGAAATCATGTTCCGCCGCCCGGCCGATGGCTGAGCCAGAACTGATATGGTGAGTGTAGATGATGTCGTGACCGAACATCGGATGGGCCGTGGAGGCTACTCCGAGCTGCCAGGCTCCGGCCTGCACGCTGAATTTCCCGAACGGGGCAGGGATGCCATACCATCCGGGCGCTAACTTTTCCTTCCGGACAGCCTCGAGAAAATCGGCGGCGGCAGCTGCACGTGATGCTGTCTCTGCATTTTTCATCTCATAAACCAGAGTTTCCTCTGAAGGGATTTCCAGCCCCTGATCCGTTATGACCTTGCCCACGGATGCCCCGTAGCCGAGCCCCTGATACGCCCCGGCGATAATGGCGAGGTTCAGCGAAAAACCGGTCTCCTCCCAGGTCCCGAACCGGCCTTTCGGAAGATTCTCGTAGACGGCCTCGCTGCTTTTGCCCTGATAGGCAAACTCCCAGTCATGAATAATCCCCGCCCCGTTTGTGGCCAAATGGGTGATCCAGCCGCGTTTCAGGAATCCGACCATCAGAGGGCCAAGGCCGTTTTTGATGGAATGCGCTCCGAAAGCCAGCATCACCGGACGGTTTGCGGCCTTTGCTTCCAGGATGTCCCCGGCCGTGCGGACAATCTTTTCACGTACCGCAGTACCGACTTCAGGACATGGGTCGTCCGGCTTGATATAGATTTCGGTTATATCGACCTTGTTCTTCCGTTCACTCAAAGGTTTCTGATGAATCCTGCTCCTGTCGAATTTCTGAAAGTCCATCACAATATCTCCTTTTTCAAGATGAATGAAGCTATCTTCTTGTATTCCAGCAGGTCCGGAATCAGGATATCAGCTCCGGCATGCAACAGGCGCAGATGCTTCGATTCGTTCCAACCGTAACGTCTGACCTCGTTGCTCTGGATGCCGACTGCAAGGGCGCCGCTGCCGCGTGCCACCCTCATCTCCACAGGCCCGTCACCGAATATGGCCAGACGTGCAGGATCCACTCCTGCAGCAGAAAGGATGTTTTTCAGCACGTGTTTTTTCGGATCATTGCTCACATCACCGACCGACCCGAATATACCGCCTGTAAAATAATCCGCATATCCCAACAGTTCCGCCTCCCTGCGGACATCTTCCTGATCGGTACCGCTTGCAAGGTAAATCTTCACCCCGTTTTCAGCCAGCGTTTTAAGGAAAGGGATGCTGCCTCCGACCGTAACATCCCCAGGACTGAGCAGACCGCGCCTGACATTGTCGACACGTCTGGCGATGAATTCGAGCAGGGCCTTGTTGTAGACAGCCTTGTACTCCTTCGGCGTCAGGATTTCCTCCTCCGGAACCAGTCCCCATTTCTTGACGATGCCCACCAGCATCTCCATCTGGCTTATGGTCTGGATTCCAGTCGAACGGACGATGAAATCCCTGTTGCCCTGTCTGATTTTCTCGGCAAGGTCGGGACTTACCGGCCTGCCACCTGTCACGGCCTGCATCATACATGCCTCCATAATGTCTTCCCAACCCTCGCGCAGCACTGAAATGGTGCCGTCATGATCGAAAACCGCATATTCTATGGCCGGTCTTTTCTCTAATTCCGACAACCCCGTCACCACTTCCATCCGGAACGGGTCAGAGATCCGGAGTGTCTTCGCATCGGCATTGAACACCAGATCCCTGTCCGCAACGATCCTGCGAAGTTCTTCAGGAGAGCAGGTTCCCGTCTGGTGCAGTTTCTGTATCGTCACTCCCGACACCGAATTACCTGTGTGAAGGGCCTCTCCGATGGGTATGCCGCAGGTCAAAGACAGGGTGAATCCCGAAAGGAAGCTGTCTCCTGCCCCGACCGTATCGAGCTCGGACAGCAAGGAAAGTCCTTCCGCGGAAAAGAACCGCCCGTCGTATGCCATGGCTCCATATTCCCCTCTGCTTACCACCACCGGATCACCTGTTTCTCCGCTGTACTTCCTCATCATATCCTTAAGGTCATCGGCAGCAAGGAAACTGTGCATCGGATCAAGTTCCATCCCGAGCTCCGCCGCGATTTCATGGGTATTCAGCTTGTGCCACATCCCCTTGAATGCACTCTGCATAGTTCTGGAATCCACGATAAACGGCACATCAGGATTCTCCCTGGCCATCCGGTTCAGTCCGCAGACAAATTCAGGCGTGTAGACAGAGTCCTCCAGCTGCTGGTTTATAATGACGGCATCGGCGGATTTTATTGTCCTCTCTATGTCAGAAAGCAGTTTCTGCACCACAGCTGTATCCGCCCTGTTCCTGAGGCCTGTGTCTATCCGTTCCATCTCCCTGCCGTCCACGATAGGCTTCATATAGGCCGGAGTGGTCCACCCTTCCTTTTGGACGGCAAGTCCGTCCTTCACTGCCGGGAACGACGCGAGAAGCCTCTGGAGTTCATATCCGAACATATCCCGGCCTACAACGCCTATCGGGATGACCCTGCCGGCTCCCAATGCGCACAGATTAGCGCATACGTTACCGGCTCCGCCGAGCGAATCCTTCAGGGTATTCACCCTCCTGACATCGAATCCTGTTTCCAGAGACGGCTCGAAATCCGCGCTGTCGATATGGAAATACACGTCGAGACAGAAATCGCCGATCAGTATTATCGTCTTGTCCTTGGCAGCGGAGAGCATACGCTCCGCTGCCGCAATCAGTGTTCTGTTGTCCATAATCTGTCAATTTATCCTACTTCGGGAATGCCTTCAGCGCCTCTTTAGTCCCCTCGGGGTCGTGGGACATCCTCAACCTCCAGATAAGTTCCTGGGCATTGACTATCCTGTAGTCATCCCCAAGCCTGCGTGTACAGAGCTCCGCGGCACCGGCCGAATGCACTATGTCAGGATCCGTCCAGGAAATGTGCTCGTAGCCTGGAATATTTTCCGCAAGCTCGTCTTCAGTCGTGCCTTTGTCCGCAAATTTGCTCCAGGCGTGAACGCAGACGAGAGAATATTTGGCGGTAGAATCCGGATCGGTCTTCAGTTTACGGGCGACGAACGCCGGAGAACCCTCATAATCGTGGTTTATGGTACCTGTATTCCAGATAGAATATTTCGTACATACGACAGGTATGTCCCAGCCTTTGGCATTCCTGAACCAGAACACCCGGCCTGTCCCGTCGGCATAAGGGGAATACTGGATGGCTATGATTCCGTCCAGTTCGTCATTCGCCTCTATCAGCAACCGGTATCCTTCCATAGCCTCCGGAGTGCCGGCGTCATTCAGGGTTACTGTCCCCATAATCCTGCTGCCATGCATTTTCATATGTTTTGCCTCTGCCCGGGCAAGTTGTTTCAAAGTAGGGACTCGGTCTTTCTTCGAAGCGTAGGTATCCAAAAAGAAATAGCTGCACCTCTCGAACAGTGAGACCTCCTCCGGCTGCAGGTCGAAGATGTTCTTCATCTGGGCCGGTCCTATCTGAGTCGTGTTCGACAGGGCTACGCCATATGTCATTTTCTGGTCTGCCGACAACGGATGCCGATACCAGATGCCGTCGAAACCGCCCATCATCCACTGGATGTTGTCTCCGTCGGTCAGATAATACGAAACGAATTTCTTGTCGAGGGAATAATCGATGTCGTTCGGATTTATGTTCTTGCAGGTGATACCTTCCTGTCTTTCAGGGAATATGACGGAAGTCATAGTCGTATTGTAGCCCCAGTCGTAAGGAAGGGCCTGGTTTCCCCACCTGGAAATGCAGTCGGCAATCTTGTTCTCGTCGATTCCCTGATCCCAGCCGTAGACCGGTGAATTCGGTTTCAGCCAGGCCAGGACTTCTTCGAAGAGCGCGAAATTGTCACCGCGGCTCTTGTCGTTGAAATAATGGTTCAGATTGATGACGAACAGGTCGTTGGCGATGGCGAACTCCCGAAGTTCGCCGGTATTGACAGGCATAAGCACCAGCGCACTGTTGTCGCATTTGTCACGGAACTCGTTCCAGGCATCCACTGTAGTTTTTCCGGTGGCATCGTACAGCATCCTGTAGCCTGCCTCGTCGAAAATCGCCTTGTCCCGGACATCTACTATTACGGCATTGTAGACATGCGCTGCAGTGGAAGCGACGATGTTGCTCTCCGGATTGTTTTCGACATCGGTCAGGACATAGCCGTCAATAAGGTGACGGACATCGGTGTCGACTCCGTCCACCCTGCCGTAAGTATTTGTGGCAAGCTCCAGGGCACTTACGGTCCCTAATGGCTCGATGCCCAAATCGTGCAAGGCCTTGTGCGAAACCGCATAGCCGTTGTGTTCCGCATCGCTTCCCATCCAGATACAGACTTCAGTCTTTTTCTCATCGGCAGCCTTGTGGACTATGCCGGCAAGAGACTGTGCCAGCAGGTGGTATCGCAGGCCCTTTTCCGGAGACTTCTCTTCGAGCGAATTCCGGAAAGGGTCGTCGAGCACGTTAGTACAGTTCCAGTATTTTTCAGGACATACGGAAAGATGCGGATGCCAGTTGTAACTGAAACCCTTGAGATCCGTATTTACAACGCCGTCTTCCGTTACGGAAGTTCCGCAGGATGCCGCAAGGCAACAGATGCAGGCCAGCAATATTCTTTTCATCATTATCCTACTTTTTGACGTTCGACTTTTTTCTGATATCGGCTGCCGCATCGAAAATCATCTCGCGGGTCAGGCCGGCTTCTTGATACATGGCGAAGATGTTGTCGGGAGGAGTTTCCGGCGGAATGGTATGGGATGCCGCCAGAATGTACCCGCCTCCGTCTTCCGTCATCCTGTCGATGAGTTCTCGCGAAGCTTTTCTGACCTGATCCACTGTTCCGTTCGGCAGGAGGCCTATGGTATCCACCCCGCCCATAAATGTGAGATATTTACCGAATTCCTTCTTCAGTTCGAAAGCATCCATGCCCGGGCACCCGCACTGGATAGGATTCAGGACATCGAGGCCGATTTCTATGAGATCGCCTATGATAGGCCTGATGCCGCCGCATGAATGATATGCGACAGGCAGGCCTCTCGATTTGCCCACATCGAATATCCTTTTCAGCTGAGGCTTGATGACCTCCCTCCACATCACCGGATCCAGCATCATCCCCTGTTTTCCGCCGACGTCATCGCCGGTCCACAGCCAGTCGAGGTCATAGCTGTCGCAGGCAGTCTCCGCCAGAGCGACGTTGAAATCCACGGCACGTTTAAGAAAGTCCATAAAACAAGGCTCCTGCATAGCCATATGAAGCATGGCATCTGTCATGCCGAAAAGACGGCACAGAAATTCGAAGATGCACGGAGACACGTCGCAGCCGATGAAAAAATCTTTCTGGAATTCCTTCAGTTCGTCCATATTCTTCAACAGATCTCCTATGTGCTCATAAGGAAAACTGTATTCGGAAATCTCCTTGTCTCCCTTTCCTTCCAGAGGATAATACATAATCTGGTTGAATCCGCCGTAACGGGCCCATTTTATGCCCCAATAGTCCGTATGGGAATCTCCCTCGTTTTCATGGACGATGCCTTCCATAGCGAAATTGTTCCCTACCCATTTCTGGCAGACGTCATTGCCCATGGCCACACCAACTTCCGATACCGGGATCTCCAGCATTCCGGCAAGAATGGCCGTTGTTTCCGGATGGAACCACATAAAAATAGGCAGACGGTCTGCCGGCCGCCTTTCGATGGCTGCCTTTACTCTTTCCTTGGATGTCATAACCTGTATTTTATACCAACGTCAGTCCGATAAATTTATGTCGTCAGGAACCAGCGAATTCACCGGACCGCCGTTGCATTATATTCCTATTCATATTCGTTCGAAAACGAGTAAGGCCAGTCTTTTTTTGCCGTCCCGCGCTTCATATTCGGCTCAGGGGACATTTCGAAAAAGATTTCGCCCCCGCTTCTGATCTGGTCTACGGTAAAATAATTCCTGGAGTACTTCTTTCCGTTTATCTTCACCTCTTTTACATAGACGTTTCCATCGCTGTTTTCAGGAGCTGATATTTTCAGGATATTGCCGTCCGGCAAAGTGATTTCCACATTCCTGAAAAGCGGTGAACCTATGGCATATTCGCCTGCAGCAGGATTTACCGGATACATGCCGAGGGCGGAAAATACATACCAGGCAGAAGTCTGGCCGTTGTCCTCGTCGCCGCAATACCCGTCGGGCATAGGGAAATACAGCCTCGACATCACCTGCCGCACCCAGTATTGGCACTTCCATGGCTGCGTGGTCCAGTCATATAGATAAATCATGTGCTGGATCGGCTGGTTCCCATGCGCATACTGTCCGAAATTCATGATCTGCATCTCGCGCACTTCGTGAATCACCTGTCCGCCGTAATTGGAGACGTCGAATACGGGAGGCTGGACAAAGACGGAATCGAGCATGCGGATGAAGACATCATTCCCGCCCATCAGTCCGGCCAGGCCTTCGGGATCATGGAAGACGCTCCAGGAGTAATGCCAGGAATTGCCTTCGGTAAATTCCCCTCCCCAGGCAATCGGGTCGAAATCCGGGTTGAAGTTTCCTTTGGAATCTCTTCCTGCCATAAGGTTGTAGTCTTTGTGGAACAGATTTTTATAATTCAGGGCACGTTTTCTGAAAACGTCCCGGATTTCTTCCGGCTTGCCGAGCTTTTCGGCTACTTTCAGCACACAGAAATCGTCATAGGCGTATTCCAGGGTTCTGGCGGCGCTTTCCTTCACACCTATGTCATATGGGACATAGCCTAAACTGTCGTATGCTTCCGCACCGGCACGGCCGACGGAAGTAAGAGTCGGATGTGCGTTATAGGCCATCTTGTACATAGCGTCCCACAATGTTTCCATGTCCATATCAGGGACACCGTTGAGATATGCGGATGCGATGACGGATGCTGAATTGGAGCCGATCATTGCATCTACATGTCCCGGAGAAACCCACTCCGGCAGCCATCCGCTTTCCTTGTAGGTGTTTGCGACCGACTCCATGTATGTACTGTGCCACTGAGGGAAGAAGAGATCGAAGAAAGGCCTCTGTGCCCGGAAAGTGTCCCAATAGCCGTTGTCGGTGTGCATCCGTCCCGGATGGATTTTCCCGTCGAACGGGCTGTAATGAATGATTTCACCCCGGGCGTCATACTCGAAAAACTCTCTCGGATAAAGGAACATACGGTACAGCATCGTGTAGAACACCCTTATCTTGTCCAGATCCTCCATATCGTCGTCCAGAACCCTGAAACGTCCGAGACAGCTGTTCCATTCCGCCTTTCCCTCCCCGCACAGGGTATCGAAATCCTTGTCTCCGATTTCCCGTCCGAGGGTAATTCCAGCCTGTTCCCAGCTTATGAATGAAGAAGCTATCCGGGCATTGACCTGCCCGCCGCGTTCAGTTCTGAAACTTACGACTGCACCTGAGCGGCGTGCGTCCGAAGCCTCGTCGCCTGAAATGAACCCGTCATTCTTCCACACGGAATATCCGCTGAACGGCCTGTCGAAGACTATGACGAAATAATTCCGGAAATTGTCCGGGGCGCGTTTCCCGTTGTGATAATACTCGGTAGTATAGCCTATCACCTTGTTTTCTTCCGGAATCACCTTTATGTAGGAATCCTTGTCGAAGGCATCGATGACTACATTGGCCGATTCGGTCTTCGGGAAAGTGAAACGCATGATGCAACCCCGTTTGGAAGGAGTCATCTCGGCCGTAACGTCATAGTCTGCCAGATACACGCGGTAATAATGCGGGCGGGAAACTTCGGTCTTATGTGAAAACCAGCTTTTGCGGTCTTCTTCCCTGAACTTCCTCTCCCCTGTCGTCGGCATAAGGGAAAACATGGCGTAGTCACCGCCCCATGGGCTCGGCTGATGGGTCTGTTTCAGACCGGTAATGTGATAGGCGTCATAGACATACTGCCATGGTTCGCAGTTGACCGATGTCTGCGGTGTCCAATGATTCATCCCAAAAGGTCGGGCCGCAAAAGGCAGTACGTTTCCGGTAGACAGGATAAACTCGTTGTCCGTACCGATTATCGGAGACACGTACCGGGTATAATCCTTTTCCGCGGCGGAAACGACTGCCGATACCAGCATGGCCGCCGCAAATAAAAACTTCTTCATCTTATCGGTTATCATATATATTGGAAATCAATTGTAACTTTCTAAAATCCGGCTGGTCTGTTCCGGATTATGTTCCATCCTCAGGCGCCACATCAGTTCCTGGGCGGTTACGGCCCGGAAATCCGGCCCGAGATGGTTCATAGTCAGTTTTGCCGCCCCAGCCGAGAATACTATGTCCGGATCATCCCAGGACACCGCATCCTGATTGGCGACGTTTTCCTCAAGGTCGCCGCAGTCTGTCCCCCTGTCATAGAACTTGCTCCAGCAATGCACGCATATCAGGGAATGTTTCATATTGTCATCGGTATTCGACAGGAGCTTGCCGGCCACGTACTTGGGCGTTCCCTCGAACTCGTTGTTCCGCCCTCCGCAGTTCCACACTGAATATCTGCTGCAGACGACCGGGATGTCCCAGCCTTTCGAATTCTTGAACCAGAATACCCTGCCCTGTCCGTCGGCATAAGGTGAATACTGGATGACAATGACCCCTTCGAGACTGTCGTTTGCCTTCACGAATTCTTCGAGATATGCCAGAGACTCGGGAGTACCGGCATCGTTGCGGGAAACCAGGCCTAAAATCTTCACGCCGTGACGGTTCATATACCCGGCCTGATATTCGGCCAGTTGTTTTACCGTGCCGTCCCTGTCTTTGGTAAGGGAAGCATATATGTCGCCGAAAAAATAGCTGCATCTCTCGAACACCCCCACGTTTTCAGGCTGCTTGGCGAAAAGGGCCTGAAGCTGTGCGGGGCCTATCATGGAAGTATTGGCCACCGACAGCCCGTATGTCATAGCCACTTCGGCCGACTCCGGATGGTCGTACCAGCGGTCGAATCCTCCCATCATCCACTGCACGTTGTCGCCGTCGGTAAGATAGAACGACACGAACTTTTTGTCGAGAGAGTAGTCTATCTTCGTCGGGTCGATGCTTTTCGCCCCTTCGAAATCCTGTCTCTGCCCGTAGGCTACGGAAGTCAGGGTCGTGTTGTACCCCCAGTCGTAAGGCACTGACTGTTTGCCGTATTTGGAAATGGTCTCGGCAATCTTGTTCTCGTCGATTCCCTGATCCCAGCCGTAAACCGGGGCATTCGGCGCAAGCCAGTTCAGGACTTCCGCGAAAGTCTCGAAATTGTCGCCGCGGGAAGAATCGGCGTAATAATGGTTCAGGTTGATGACGAAAAGCCTGTTGGCGATGGCAAATTCCCTCAGTTCTCCAGTCTGGACTGGCATAAGGACCAATGCCCTGTTGTCGCACTTGTCCCGGAACTCGTCCCAGGCCTCGGCCGTGGTCTTTCTGCGGGCGTCATACACCATTTCATAGCCTGCTTCATCGAACAGGGCCTTGTCTCTCATATCCACGATAACGGCATTGTAGACATGCGACGCTACCGAAGCCACTATGTTGCTCTCCGGATTATTCTCGACATCGGTCAATACATAGCCGGAAAACCTGTCTTTGAGAGTCACGGTAGCCAGTTCGATACCGTCAGTCACACCAAGATTCTGTACTCCCATCCCGTCCAGGGCCTTTCTGGATTCATAGATTCCGTATTCTTCGTGGTCGGCCCCCATCCAGATGCCGATGTCGCAAGTCCCGTCCTTCAGCGCACCGTGCATCAGTCCTGCCACTGACTGAAGCAGCAGATGATGTTGCAGTCCGCGCTTCGGATCGCTGATTTTCAGATCGTTCTTGTCTCCCTGATACAGGACTCCGCGGGCATCCCAGTAAGCTTTCGGGATATTTTCAGAATGCGGCAGCCAGTCTGACGTCACATAGTCGCTCGGAGCGATATCCGGCGACATTTCCGGGCCCGAAGGCACGGTGACCGGGGTCTGGGGTTCCGGTTCAGGATTCTTGGTACAGGCAACGACCGTCACGGCGACCGTTGCAAGTATCATAAGGCATCTTCCCAATGTAACTGAATTCAGCATATCGCATTCATTTTATCTGTAATCTTCAATGCCCCATCCGGTGTTCGGTTTCGGGCCCATTTCAAGTACGAGGCTGCCGCCCTTGAGAAGTTCGGATGCAGGGAACCAGAACGATTTGAGCGGTTTGCCGTTCAGGGTCGCTTTCTGCACATAGACATTCTTGCGCGAAGTGTTCTTCGCTTCTATCGTGAATGTCTCGCCTCTGCCGAAACGCCCGCCAAGGTCGATGACCACCTTTTCATATATAGGGCTTCCGATTTCATATATCGGGTTGGAACGGGCGCCTCCGTCCGTCTGGAACAGGCCCATGGCCGTCATCACGAACCAGGCGCTCATCTGTCCCTGGTCTTCATCCCCGAGATAGGCATTCGCCAGACCGATATTGTAGTAACGTTCGGCTATCGAACGGCTCCATTTCTGGGTAAGCCAAGGTTTCCCGACCCAGTTGAAAAGGTAGGCGAAGTGCATGGACTGCTGGTTTCCCTGGACCACCGGGTAGTCCCAATACTGGTCGTTAGGAGCATTGTAACGCCACGGTTCCGACGCCTCGAAACCCCACTGAAGCCTGTCTGCGAACTCTTTCTTGCCGATGATTTCAGCCAAGGCCGGTACGTCCTGAGGAACGAAGAAAGTAAGCTGCCAGGCGTTGCCCTCTACATACTCTACATGATGGCCCGAATTGAACGGATCGAAACCGGCCACGAAATCGCCTTTCGAATCACGCATATGCGCATAGCCCGTTTCGGGATTTATGGCATTTTTCCACCAGTAGCCGCGGTCATTGTAGATTTCATAGCGCTTTTCGTCGCCGAGAGATTTCGCGAACTGGCCGATAGCCCAGTTGTCATAGCTGTATTCCATCGTATTGGAGAATATTCCCAGATCATACGGGACATATTTGTATTTCAGATACGGAACCATATCCCTGTTGCCCACATATCCCTGGGCAAGACGGCGTGGAGGCGTATTTTCCATCACTTCAAAGGCTTCCATCATCTTGTCCGTGTCCAAAGGGCGGATTCCCATCTGATATGCGCTTACCATGAACGGAATCTCATGCTCGGCTACCATCACGTTTATGTATTTCATGCCGCCGGCACCTTTGGACAGCCATCCAAGGGCATCGTACATTCCCAACTGGGAATTTACCCAACGCTTGCTCCATTCCGGAGTCACGAGGTTCCAGTACTGGTTCAGATTCCAGAAGCTGTTCCAGAAAGCGTCTCCTCCCATGGCGCAGTCATCCGGGTCATCGAACTGCCGGGTAATGAAGTCCGCCGACTTCCACTCCCCGTTCACATCGCTGTAGATGGAACGGCTGCAGAGAGAGCGGTAGACATTGGTGTAGAACTTGATTTTTTCGTTGCGGTCGGCAGTAGTGATGAGGGTGCGGTTCATGATGTCGTTCCAGGTGTCCTTGTTGTACCGGCATACGGCATCGAAGTCCCAGCCGAAAGGCTTCTTGACCTCGGTCTCAAGGTTCAGGACGGCGTTCTTATAGCTTGTGTACGAGATGCCGGAACGGACATTCACCACATTCGCCTCCTGCACGTCGAACTCCACGAAAGCCCCGGCTTCTTCGACCTTGTCGTCG
>CASFLY010000088.1 GCA_949295645.1 uncultured Bacteroidales bacterium
AGTGATATACATCGTAATCCGGATGTTTTTCCACAGTGTCGCAGAAGGAAGCCACGGCATCGTCCGACAGGATGTCATCGTCGGAAAAGATACAGACGAAATCCTCATCCCCGACCATATCCAGGCACCTGCTCCAGTGCGCGACAAGATCCCGCCCGCCCAGGTTGCTGTCGAAACGTCTGTATGCCAGGTCTATCCTGTCCCTGAATTCATCGGTCACAGCCTTGATGTCGTCCGGGCTGGCATCGTCCCCTACATACAGGACAAAGTCTTTCCGGCTCTGCCGGGCCAAAGATTCAAGCGTCTCCCTCAGGAAACGCCCTTTGTATGCAGGTATTACTATCGCCAGTCTCATAGTTCAAACGTCAGGTTTCGTGTACCTTTATTCCGCTATTCCGCGCACCGTTACCGGAAATAGGCAATTATCGACAGTCCGGTAAGGTAATGCGGGCACATTGGGGTATAATTTTTTCGGCCGTTGCCAAAATAAAAAACGGACGGCCTGTCGTAAAGCCGTCCGCTTCTTGTGCGCAGGAGCAGAGTCGAACTGCCACACCATTTCTGGCACTACCTCCTGAGAGTAGCGCGTCTACCAATTTCGCCACCTGCGCCTCAGAAAAGTGGTGCAAAGATAATACAAATTTTTTAATTACAAAATTCCATACAAAATTCCGGTCAGATTATTACATCGAATGCGAATGAGGCGGACCAGGCGTCGACCTTAATCGTAAGGTAGGAATTGGCATAGTCGATGCTGACATCGATGTCTTCGAGATCGGCAGCCGTCCAGTCATAGCCTGATTCCGCAATATACTCTCCCACAGCGAATTCCCTCAAGACCCTGTCTCCGTCGCGAATCTGGAGGATCAGGCTGTCGTCCGTCTGTCTCGGCACATTGACCGAAGCGGCTCCGTCGGATGCGGGGACAAAGGTGTATGAAAAATCCCCGGGCAAGACAGTCCTGTCCCTGCCGATTCCGCATACTCCTCCCTTCAATGTCAGGGTAAACGGATAGTCCCCCGACGAAGGAAGCATCCTGACCGTAATTCTGCAATAATCCTTGTGCAGACGCACTACGTCCTCATACTTCTCCATCACTGCGTCGAACTCGGAATAATACATATGGACAGGAGGGCATTCTTCGCCGAGAGGAATCCGCAAGCCATAATCCGCTGAATAGAAACTTCCGGCACCGCTCACCACGGACACGGCAACACGGGTCTTGGGAACCCTGACACTGTATGTCCGTCTGTCACTTCCCGACGGGCCGCCGCCGGATATGCCGTCCGCAGCATCGGGATCACTGTAAAGGAAACCGTCCGCAGCCCTGAGGTGGACTTCCGACGACTCGACGATGTTCTCTTCAACATTGCTGAAATCCAGGACGAGTGCACAGGGGCACAGACTTCTGTCCTCCTTGATGGAACATCCCGTACATAAAACTGCCATTGCCGACAATACCAGCAGTACAGACAATGTTTTTCCTTTTGTCATAGTATCCTTGCATTAAATTCTTTTCGGAAGTTTCTGAAATTATCGGCTCGGTTTCCGGTCAAGCCGTCAGACCGTCAGACAGCCACCGGCGTCACGGTCCCTTCCTCCCAGTCAGCGACACTGACGGTTACGGACACAGACCCGGCTTCGACAGGCTGTTCCGGCGAAGGGGAACCGAGCCTTGTAATCTGCACGTTCTCGATTTCGTACAGATGATTGGACTCTATATTCGCTATGCTTGCATGATAATAATAGGTCTTTCCGGCGATTTGCGTCTCGATGACTATCCGCGTGAACCGCGGAGACCATGAAGAATCCACGGTGTCTTCGGCAACGGCATTCGGATAACAATAGAAGTAGTGTGCAGCGGCATAGCTTTTACCGTTCGATATGCTGTAGGACAGTCTGCCGCTGTACAGCAGGGACGGTACATCTGCCTTGGTACCGAGACAGTTCAGCCAAAGGGAGGGAGTCCCCGTACTGAGATAAGGTCTGTCTCCGGCAACATTCGACAGATAGATTCCGGTCACCCTTATGTCCGTCCCGGCATACGCCGGGGCCGACAGGGCATTCGTCACTTTTTTCACCGAAATTCTCGCCACGAGTCTTGCAACGCTGATTTCCACTTCCTTTTCAGCTTCGGACACGTCTATGGACGATGAGCCGGACATCACGAAAGAGCCGGGAGAATTATCATCCAGCCGGGAAACGGCGGCCTGCAACTGCGATTTCAGCGAAATCCGGGAAATGTCCGGAGCATTGACTACAGCCACGAATTCCCTGTTCCCGGCAGTGCAGTCCAGCACCAGTTCGGAAAGGTTTCCGGAACCGTAGGCATCCAATGTGCCGTCAGGCCTGAAAACGAACACCTGCAGGCTGTTTATCCTGTCTTCATTCGAGACATTCGTCACTTTGGTTCCCATAGACGGTATCGAAACCGTGACAGGAATCCTTTCCATATCGCGGTCATGAACTTCCCCTGCGCCCTCCGGTTCCACCATTTCGCTGCACGAGACTGCCGGCATAAAGGCAGCCGCCAGTACGGCGGTCTTGAAAATTTTTCCGATCATTGACATATCTGTTTATTTTTATGAATTTATATTCCTCTGAGTCTCAACACTTCAGCCATTTCAGGATCGAGATTCGCCCTGTGCCGCATAGAAGGATTCCTCTGAAGGCTCCTGTCATAAAATCCGGCCGCCTTTTCGAATTCCCCCATCCGGGACAGCAGTATTGCCGAAAGATAATCGGCCCTGGAATCCCGTTCTTTCAGGGAAGACAATATGTCCAGGGCGGTTTCATCGTACCCGGACGATGCCATCGCCAAAGCCGAATTATAATCCCCGTACGGCCTCAGGATGGCGGCAGCAGTCCTGTAGTCGAGGTTTTTCAGAGCCTCCAGCCCTTTCATATACAGGGTGTCGGGCTCCAAAGTATGGACCGTATCCTTCTGCACGCCGGGCCGGTGCATATAAAAGCTAAGATTTACGGTTCTCAGCCGGGGATATATCTTCTCCCTCAGATAACGGTACTCTGGAAGGGAGGCGAACCTTTCCTCCGCGGCATCCTTGTCCTCTTCCCCGGCAGCTGCCAGGATGGTCTCCCTGCTGGCCCGGCTTATCAGAGAGTCATTGGCCACGATTCTGAACAGGGATTCCCAGTTTTCCGGCACCGGTTTCGAACGTACGAGGCTGCGGTCCAGGCCTTTTACATTGGACAAAAGATATGACTTCACCGTTCCTGCGCGTCCTTCCGCAAGCCTCCCGTTGTAATCCCAGCCGCCCTCCGGAGAGCAGGATGCCGTGACCACGACAGAATCGAGGATCAGATCCATCCTGGAATAAATGTCATCGAAACATTTACGGATCCGGACCAGTTCCGATGAATTTCCCCCGGCCAGAGTGTCCAGTTCGGCGCTTCCGTGCCTGAAATCGAGAAAGGCGTCCGTATTGTCCGTCACGACCCTCTCCACAACCTTGAAAACATATCTCGGAGTATTGTCGGCGAGAGAGGAGAGGGAACTGATGTAAAAGACAAGCTTTTCAGGAGACGGCATCAGTGCCACCTGCTCCCCTGCCCTGTAGACAGTTCCGTCCAGTCCCACTGTAATCTTCCTCAGTCCGGGAGACGACGGCATTTCATGCGAATACCTGTACATCAGACTCCCTTCCCCTGCCGACATTACCGTGTCCAGTCTCGCCTCGCCGGTAATCGGCGCCCGGACATATTTTCTGAACATCTTTTCCCTGTTCTCTATTTTCCCGGCATTCCTGCGCATCTGCATCTGCTTCGTATAGTGCCGCAACGCTTCCGTCTGATTCACTCCGAAAAGGTTCTCGGCCTCGGGTTCAGGCACTAAGGACGAATCCGTCTTCATAGCGTATGTCTCCGGGAAATAGCGGGCCATAAAGATGTCCAGCAACTCCTTGCGTACAAATGCAGACGTATCCGTGACAATCGACTCTATGAAATTCCGGTAGCGTTCATAGCCCCTCAGCTGCCGTCTGCGGTATCCTGAGCCGGTTATGAAAACCGGTTCAAGGGCGATACTCTCATCCTTCACCTCCAACACGGGAGAAAAACGCAGCTGATAATCGGAAGATATCAATGCCTCCGGCACGATGATATCGAATGTCAGGGAAATACGTCCCAGCCGCTCGGCGACATTCCGGAACCTCGCCACGACTTTAGATGCGGTAATCACGTCTGTAGCCGTCATTTCACCTGTCCTGCTGTCCCTTATGGCATTCATAATGACGGGTCCGTCGGAAATACCGGAAGAATCTGCCGCAGGAGCGTCTTTCCCTTCATCCTCCTCCAACGGTATTTCCTGCGGCAGAGACAGTGTCACCCTTTCAGGACTTTCCGACAGATCCGAATAACGCTTCATTGAAGAACAGGAAGCAGCCAGGACAGGCAGAAATGCAGCCGTAAACAAAAGTACTTTCATCTCAGAAAACATATACAAGCGACAGCAACAGTTCGTCAGGCATTATGAAACCCTTTGTCCCGGCATCCGTGGTAAGCCCGCAGGAAGGGCAGTCATAGACCGTGTATTTCTT
The DNA here is from genome assembly GCA_949295645.1 of uncultured Bacteroidales bacterium. GTDB lineage: Bacteria > Bacteroidota > Bacteroidia > Bacteroidales > UBA932 > Cryptobacteroides. The sequence goes on from CASFLY010000088.1 coordinate 4,557, forward strand.
CACCCCGGACCAGAACCCGAGGCCGAACTCAAGATTCAGATGCGGGTGTACCATGTACGAATAGCCTGCTGAAAAACCGACTCCGTAAGCGTCTCCCTCTTCGGTTTTGTCGGAGAAGATCCCTCCGAAGTTGTACTCCTGGTATTTGGCCCTGGAAGAGACCCACCAGCCCGAGTAGATGTGCCATGGCCACAGTCTGACGCCGAGTTCGTACGACTGCTGCCGGCTCTGGATCTGGGTGTCTTTTCCGGCGAGGCTGAATGTAAAAGGGTTGAATTCCGCTCCGGCATTCAGGCTCCAGTGCCGGGACAGCCCGTACGAAGCGTCGAGATTCATGGTGCCGAGGTACAGGTAGCCCAAAAGGTTTGTCGAAACCGAAAATTTCCGGGCTGCGGCAGGCTGCTGAAGCATCATGGAGATGATGATGGCCAAAGCCGCGAGGCATAGATGTCTTTTCATACTGTCAGTCTTGGGTTATAAAAGTTCTCTGGAATTTTTCTTGGCGAAAAATGTGTTTCGTATTGTCTTGTCAGTCATATCTTGCGAATACCTGCTCTATCATTTTCGCCCTGTCGGGGAATTTCGCCGCCAGCCTGTCCTTCAGGACATCGGCACTTGTGACATCCGGCTGCATCACCGACAGGAAGTCCGACCTTGCCATCCCCCTGTCGTCCAGATAGCGGAAAATCTGAGGGCTGAACCAGTAGCCGGTGCCGAACTGGGGCATAGGCCCGCCGTAACGCTCCCGATACATAAGGCTCTCCAGATAATAGGCCCACATCTCCCCTACCTCGCAGTATCCGGCATATTCGGCCGAGCCGTCCCCGTATGTAGACCCTCCGGACTTGATGTAAGACCGCAGAATGTATTCGACATACCGGTTCCAGTAGTCTTTCCCCACCTGTGAGAAATGGCTGGCATGCGCGAGTTCATGACACACGGTCCTGTAGACATCCGCGTAGCTCGACATCTCTGCCGTACCTATCGTGATGTCGGGAGCGAAATATGCGATGAGCGAAGCGAAGTATCCGAGGAATCCGGCTACGAGCGAATGCGAGACCGCCACCTTGTGATGCACCATAATCGCGCTGCTCGCCGACAGATCCGACATCAGCCATATTCTCAGGTCGTCCGGAGGCAGGGTGAGGTTCATATCGTCCGCCGAACATCTGGAAATGTAGTCATAGGCCGCATTGTTCACCACCGAGCGGAGAAAAAGCTTCCTGTCGGAATTCCGCGTAACGGTGACATTGAGTCCGGATGCAGGGCCTTTCCCCAAAGCCGAAGTGGAGGCCGGCACAAGGATAAGGTTGAAACCTATCGCGAAGCCTTTTTCGTTCTTGAACACGAGGCGGTATTTCAGTTTCGCGGAAAATTTCTTCGGGATAGTGTAATACCCGTCCCTGTCGGTGTAGGTATTCGCGAATTTCACGAACGTGTTGCATCTCACCCTGACGCCTGCCACCCCGAACGGCCTTCCTCCGCTCGCCTCCTCGTCCACAATCGTAATCCGTCCCGAAGGGTACACCTTCGACGCCTTGGTAAAAGAAGCCGGTGCAAGCATATCTTCATTCCCGGAGAGGCGATAAGCCTCCCTTTCTACAGCCTCCCAGTCTATCCCGTCGGAAGAACGCGACACCGGCTCCGTCTCGGTAATATGGCATTCGTCAATGATTTCGTATTTCACGTCCGGAAATTCATAATCCGCGGGCACCACGGCGTATTGCCAGGTGATATTGTCTTCCCCCACGGAAGGGTCGTGATAATAGTCCCCGTCCATAACTATCTCATAATCGAGCGGATAGTCTATCAGATCCAGCCCGGAATCCGTCAGCAGGTCGAATTCGTCGGCGTCCGCCGGCAGAAATCTCACATAAAGGTGGGACGTCTCTATTTCCTCCCTCGCCTTTGTCGGATAAAGGGCCGTATAGGCATCCCTCATATTTTCGGTAGTGTATGGATTTTCAAGTCTGTCCCCGAGCACTATCATCCCGTGGGATACGCTTTCCGCCGCATCCGGAACGACGGACAAAGGCCCTTCCGCCACCAGGCCCGCCTTGCTGCAGGCCGCAAGCATCACTCCCGTAACGCACAATCCGATCAGTCTCCTCATAACCTTTCACTTTACACATTATCATCATCGGACCACTTTCTCCGGACAGGGTGTCCGGACGGCCATGTCCTGTATCCGACGGCAAATGTAGAAGAAGCTATCCGTGTTACGACGGATTAAACGTTTAATCTGAGAAAAAACGGCTGTACGCATTTGCAAATTTAATTTGCATTGCTCTCGGCTTCTTTCTATATTTGCGCCGACTTTTTCGGAAAGCCATCGCTAAACAGCGGATAATCAATAGCTAAATTTGTTTAACATTAACCCGTCCCGATGACGTACAGCTTATGAATTTCATCTTATTGGTTGTCGTAATACTCATCGCTATCATCATGGTAGCCGCGGCTATAGGAATCGCAAAAGCCATCGCCCCAAGGTCCTACAATCCCCAGAAGAGCGAACCGTACGAGTGCGGAATCCCCACCAGGGGCAAGTCCTGGATGCAGTTCAAGGTCGGATACTACCTCTTTGCCATTCTTTTCCTTATGTTCGACGTCGAAACCGTCTTTCTTTTCGCCTGGGCCGTCGTCGTGCAGGATCTCGGAGTCTACGGCCTGGCCAGCATACTTTTCTTCCTGCTGGTTCTCGTCCTCGGTCTCGCATACGCCTGGAGGAAAGGCGCCCTCGAATGGAAATAAACATTGTCAGATATGAGCAGGAATGTCAATATAAAGTCGATGAAATACGAAGATTTCAACGACAATGAATATATCGAAGAAATGCTGAAAGAGCTTCGCGAGAACGGGACCAACGTGATCGCGGGCTGTCTGGATGACGTCATCGAATGGGGACGGAGCAACAGTCTCTGGCCGCTTACCTTCGCCACAAGCTGCTGCGGCATCGAGTTCATGGCCGTCGGCGCAGCCCGCTACGACTTCGCCCGCTTCGGTTTCGAGGTGGCCAGGTCATCGCCGAGACAGGCTGATTTCATAATGGTGGCGGGCACCATAACGCACAAGATGGCCCCTGTGCTCAAAAGGCTTTACGATCAGATGGCGGATCCCAAGTACGTGATCGCCGTCGGGGGATGCGCCATAAGCGGCGGCCCGTTCAAGAAGTCTTACCACGTGGTGAACGGAGTGGATCAGATCATACCTGTGGACGTCTATATCCCCGGATGCCCGCCAAGGCCGGAAGCCATGCTCTACGGACTGATGCAGCTCCAGCGCAAGGTCAAGGCCCAGCGTTTCCTCGGAGGGCTGAACAAGGGTATCAGCGAAAAGGAATACGAAAGGCTGATGATGGCCGACACGAATACGGTAGAGGAAAAGGACTACGACGAGTCCGGACTGGCCTGATGGCCCCAAAATACTGAACGATACAAAATCGTCGAACCGACGTCAACGACTTTAGAATATGGATAACAATACCGACATAAAAGCAAGAATCCTGTCCGTCGAGCCATCGGCCGCATGGTCCGATGCGGGTGACGGGATGTTCAGGATACAGGCGGAATCTTTCAGGAAGGTGGCGGAATATCTGAGGAACGAAGAAGGTTTCGACTTCCTGCGCAGCCTTACGGGCATGGACTGGGGAGAAGAGGGATTGGGATGCGTCTATCATCTCGAGAATACTTCCACCGGAGAAAACATCGTCCTGTCCACTGCAGACAGGAACAGGGACAATGCAGCCCTTCCTACGGTCTGCGACCTGTGGAAAGGGGCCAATTTCAATGAAAGGGAGGCATACGACTACTTCGGGATCAAGTTCATAGGCCATCCGGATCTGAGGAGGCTGTTCCTGCGCGACGACTGGAAAGGCCATCCCCTGCGGAAGGACTACGACATGTCGCTCAATCCTCTGAATATGAAGAATGAAGTGTCCGACGACGATGCCCCGAGCTATGAAATGACCGGCGACGGGAGTTACATCCTGAAAAGGCATCCGCTCTTCGAGGAGGAGGAATATGTCATCAACATAGGGCCGCAGCACCCTGCCACACACGGGGTCCTGCGCTTCCAGGTCTCCCTCGAAGGCGAAACCATCAAAAAGATAGACGCACACTGCGGATACATCCATCGCGGAATAGAGAAACTCTGCGAATCGAGCACTTACCCCCAGACTCTCGGTTTTACCGACCGGCTCGACTACCTCGGGGCGATGCAGAACAGACATGCCCTGTGCATGTGCATAGAAAAGGCCCTCGGCATCGAAGTCTCCGAACGCATCCAGTACATAAGGACCATTATGGACGAGCTCCAGAGGATAGATTCCCACCTGCTTTTCATCTCCTGCCTCTGTCAGGATATGGGTGCGCTCACTGTCTTTTTCTTCGGGTTCAGGGACAGGGAAAAGGTTCTCGACATCCTCGAACAGACTACCGGAGGCCGGCTCATCCAGACTTACAACACCATCGGCGGAGTCCAGGCCGACATCCATCCTGAATTCGTAAGGAAGGTAAAGGATTTCATCCGGTATATGCGCCCGAAAATGAAAGAATACGACGAAATATTCACGGGCAATGTCATCGCCCGCCAAAGACTTGTCGGAACCGGAATCCTTTCCCGCGAAGATGCGATCTCGATAGGTACTACCGGAGGGACCGGCAGGGCTTCGGGCTGGGCCTGCGACGTCAGGAAGAGACATCCGTACGCAATGTACGGGAAAGTCGACTTCCGGGAAATCACCTTTACCGAAGGCGACTGCTTCGCCCGCTATATGGTAAGGGTAAAGGAAATCGAACAGAGCCTGAACATCATAGAACAGCTCATCGACAATATCCCGGAAGGCGAATACCAGATGAAGGTGAAGCCTCTGATAAAGCTGCCTGAAGGAAGCTGGTACTCGGCAGTGGAAGGCAGCCGCGGGGAATTCGGGGTGTTCATCGAAAGCCGCGGGGACAAATACCCTTACAGGATGAAATTCCGGTCTACGGGGCTCCCGCTCGTAGCCTGCGTCGACACGATAGCCAAGAATGTCAAGATCGCCGACCTGATAGCCATAGGCGGCACTCTCGACTACGTAATCCCTGACATTGACAGATAAAAAGGAGACAGAATATGTTCGATTTCGGTATAATAACAAACTGGATTCACACGCAGTTCACTTCCGTGATGTCCGAACCGCTCGCCGTTTTCCTCGAGTGCGTCATCATCGGAGTGTGCCTGTTGCTGCTGTATGTGGTCGTCGCCATTATCATGATCTATATGGAACGAAAGGTCTGCGCCGCATTCCAGTGCCGTCTCGGCCCGACCCGGGTAGGTCCGTGGGGAAGCGTCCAGGTCATCTGCGACGTCTTCAAGATGCTTACAAAAGAGATCATTACCATAAGGCATTCGGACAGGTTCCTTTACAATCTGGCTCCGTACATAGTCATCATCGCGTCTGTGACGGCTTTTGCCTGCATCCCGATCAGCAGGGGTCTGGAAATCCTCGATTTCAATGTAGGTGTCCTCTTTTTCATGGCGGCATCATCGATCGGCATCGTGGGCATCCTGCTCGCCGGCTGGAGCTCCAACAGCAAGTTCTCCCTCATCGGAGCCATGCGAAGCGGGGCGCAGATGATCAGCTATGAACTCTCCGTGGGACTTTCCATCCTGACCATCGTAGTCCTGACCGACACCATGCAGTTCTCGGAAATAGTGATGCGCCAGGCCGACGGATGGTTCATCTTCAAGGGACACATCCCTGCCGTGATAGCGTTCATAATCTATCTGATAGCCGGGAATGCAGAGGTGAACAGGGGGCCGTTCGACCTCCCGGAGGCCGAATCCGAACTGACCGCAGGCTACCACACCGAATACTCCGGAATGCACTTCGGACTCTTCTATGTGGCTGAATTCGTGAACCTTTTCGTCATTTCGAGCATCGCCGCCACCATCTTCCTCGGGGGCTGGATGCCGCTCCACCTGCCGGGACTGGACGGTTTCAACGCCGTGATGGACGCCATTCCGGGCTTTGTCTGGTTCTTCGCCAAGGTATTCTTCATAATATGGCTGCTGATGTGGATAAAATGGACGTTCCCGAGGCTGAGAATCGACCAGATTCTTACTCTCGAATGGAAATATCTGGTCCCTATAGGACTTTGCAACCTGCTTCTGATGGTCATTGTTGTAGTATTCAAATTGCATTTCTGATTATGGGATATATAAAAGGTTTATTCAAGGGGCTCGGAACTCTCCTGACTGGTATGAAAGTGACTTTCAGGGAGTTTTTCACAAAAAAGATCACCGAGCAGTATCCTGAGAACAGGGCCGTGCTGAAAATGCATGAAAGGTTCTGCGGAGAACTGACGATGCCGGATGCGGACAAGTGCATCGCCTGCGGGCTCTGCCAGATGGCCTGCCCTAACGGTTCGATACGCATAGTTACAGAGACGGTGACCGATCCCGGGACAGGGAAACCGAAGAAACACCTTGCAAAATACGAATACGACCTCGGATCCTGCATGTTCTGCCATCTCTGCGTCAATGCCTGCCCGCACGATGCCATCAGGTTCGGCACCGGCTTCGAACACGCGGTATTTACAAGAAGCAAACTCGTCAAAATCCTGAACAAGAAATAATTATGACTATAACACTTGATCTGATAGTTTTCGCAGTGCTCGCCCTGTTCATAGTGGTGAGCTCGATACTGGCCGTGACCACGAAACGTATCCTGAGAGCTGCGACATACCTGCTTTTCGTGCTCATAGGCACGGCAGGAATCTATTTCCAGCTCAACTATTCGTTCCTCGGCGCAGTGCAGCTTCTGGTCTATGCCGGCGGCATCACCGTCCTTTACGTATTCTCCATCCTGCTGACTTCCAGCGAGGGAGACAAGGCCGAGAAGCTTAAGAAGGGAAAATTCTTCGCAGGGCTTACCGCCACTTTGGCCGCACTCGGCATCTGCCTTTTCATAATGCTGAAACACAAGTTCCTGGCACCGGTATTCGAACATGGCGAACTCCCCGTAAAGGAAATCGGCACGGCTCTTATGAGTGCCGGCAAATACGGGTATGTGCTCCCGTTCGAGGTGATAAGCATCCTGCTCCTCGCCTGCATCATCGGAGGAATAATGATAGCCAGAAAAAGATAGGAGGATTTCACAATGGTACAGATGGAATATTATCTCATAGTATCCACGATAATGATGTTCGTCGGCATCTACGGCTTCCTGACACGCCGCAACCTGCTGGCCATGCTTATCGCGGTGGAGCTAATCCTGAACTCCGTGGACATAAACTTCGTGGTGTTCAACCGCTTCCTCTTTCCGGGGCAGCTTGAAGGGTTTTTCTTCGCGCTTTTCGCCATCGGAATAAGCGCGGCGGAAACGGCAGTGGCCATAGCCATCATCATAAACATCTACCGCAACATGCGCAACATCCAGGTGAAGAATCTGAACAAGATGAAGTGGTAATAAATTCGACGACATGGAATATACAGTATTGATACTTCTGCTTCCTTTAATCAGTTTCATTCTGACAGGACTGCTCGGGACCAGGCTGAAACCCGTGGCTGCCGGAGCGTTCGGCACGGCCGTGACCGGAATCGTCGCCCTGCTGAGCTACTGGACAGCATTTTCGTATTTCGGCGCCGGAAGGAACGCCGACGGGATATATGAGACCGTCATACCGTGGAACACCGAATGGCTTCCCTTCGGCGGCAGCCTCCACATAGATCTCGGCATCCTGCTCGACCCGATATCCGTGATGATGCTCGTAGTCATATCCACGGTCTCATTCATGGTGCACATCTATTCTTTCGGGTACATGAAGGGGGAAACCGGATTCCAGAGATATTACTCGTTCCTTTCCCTTTTCACGATGAGCATGCTCGGACTGGTCGTGGCTACCAATATTTTCCAGATGTACATCTTCTGGGAACTTGTCGGCGTCAGCTCATATCTCCTGATAGGCTTCTACTACACTAAAAAAGAGGCTGTAGCGGCATCCAAGAAAGCATTTATCGTGACCCGTTTCGCAGATTTGGGCTTCCTGATAGGCATACTTGTCTACGGTTTCTATACTGGCTCATTCTCGTTCACCCCTGATGCGGAAGTAATCGGCACGGCCAAGATATTCCTTCCGCTCGCCCTCGGGCTGATGTTCATCGGAGGTGCGGGAAAAAGCGCGATGTTCCCTCTGCACATCTGGCTGCCGGATGCCATGGAAGGCCCTACACCGGTTTCCGCACTCATTCATGCGGCGACAATGGTCGTGGCCGGAGTCTACCTGGTGGCAAGGATGTTCCCTCTGTTTATCGGATATGCGCCTGAAGTGCTTCACATCACGGCGTATGTAGGAGCGTTCACCGCACTTTATGCGGCTGTAGTAGCCTGCGTGCAGAGCGACATAAAAAGGGTGCTTGCATTCAGCACCATCTCGCAGATAGGCTTTATGATGGTAGCTCTCGGAGTCTGCACCTCGGCCGACCCGCATGCGGGAGGTCTCGGATACATGGCCTCCATGTTCCACCTTTTCACCCACGCGATGTTCAAGGCCCTCCTTTTCCTCGGGGCAGGCTGCATCATCCACGCAGTGCACTCGAACGAGATGTCTGCCATGGGAGGTCTGAGGAAATATATGCCTGTAACCCACATCACTTTCCTGGTGGCCTGTCTGGCCATTGCCGGCATCTGGCCTCTGAGCGGATTCTTCTCGAAAGACGAAATCCTGGCTGCCTGCTTCGCCTTCAGCCCGGTTATGGGATGGGTGATGACATTCATTGCCGGACTTACGGCATTCTACATGTTCAGGCTGTACTACAACATATTCTGGGGCAGGGAGAACAAGGAGCTCCATGCAGCGCACAAGCCGCACGAGGCACCGCTCACCATGACACTGCCGTTGGTTTTCCTCGCTTTGGTGACTTTGGCTGCCGGATGGATTCCGTTCGGAGAATTCGTCAGCAGCAACGGGCAGGCATACCATATCCATATCGACTGGAAGGTGGCCGCCACGAGCCTCTGCGTAGCGGCGGTCGGAATCGCCATCGCCACATGGATGTACATGCGTGAAGACAGGAAGGTGGCCGACAGTCTCGCCACACGTTTCAGCGGGCTGCACAAGGCGGCATACCACAGATTCTACATTGACGAAATCTACCAGTTCATCACGCACAGAATCATCTTCGCGTGCATTTCCACTCCGATTGCATGGTTTGACAGGCACGTCGTGGACGGCTTCATGAACTTTCTCGCGTGGATTTCGAACAAGGTATCCTGGCTTATCAAGGGCATGCAGAGCGGATATGTCCAGAGATACGGCATATGGTTTCTCGGAGGTGCCCTCGGCATAACGATCGTACTTCTGCTTATCTGATATTGGAAACGATAAATTCGACATTGAAATTATGAATATACTGTCACTTTTCCCGGCTATTCCGTTGCTGATGATGCTCGGGCTGTGGATTTCGAGAAGCAGAAAACAGATTCTTGCGGTCATGGTCAGCGGCGCTTCCCTGCTGCTGGGGCTTGCCATCGCCCTCGTATGCATCTACCTGGGCATGAGGGCCGACGGGCAGACTGCCGAGATGCTGTTGACCGACAGCCTCACCTGGTACAAGCCGTTGAACATAGAATATGCGGTAGGCGTGGACGGCATTTCCGTAGCCATGATACTGCTCTCAGCCATCATAGTCTTCACAGGCACGTTCGCATCCTGGAAAATGGACTCCGGCGTCAAGGAGTTTTTCATATGGTTCTGCCTGCTGAGCGTCGGAGTCTTCGGCTTCTTCATATCCGTGGACCTGTTCACGATGTTCATGTTCTATGAAGTGGCCCTTATTCCGATGTACCTGCTGATAGGCGTATGGGGTACCGGACGCAAGGAATATTCGGCCATGAAGCTGACGCTGATGCTGATGGGAGGGTCGGCGCTGATACTTATAGGAATACTCGGCATTTATTTCGGTGCCGGGGCAACGACAATGAACATCAATGAAATAGCCGCCCTGCACAACATACCGGAAAACATGCAGAGAATATGGTTCCCGATAGTGTTCATCGGTTTCGGCGTGCTCGGAGCCCTGTTCCCGTTCCACACATGGAGTCCTGACGGCCACGCTTCGGCGCCTACGGCAGTCTCGATGCTCCACGCCGGAGTGCTCATGAAGCTCGGAGGATACGGATGCTTCCGCATCGCAATGTATCTCCTCCCGGACGCGGCACAGGAACTCAGCTGGATTTTCATCATCCTCACCACCATTTCGGTAGTGTACGGAGCATTTTCAGCATGCGTCCAGACGGACCTCAAATACATCAACGCATATTCATCGGTATCGCACTGCGGCCTGGTGCTTTTCGCCATTCTCATGATGAATTCCACCGCCGCCACCGGTGCGGTCCTCCAGATGCTCAGCCACGGCCTCATGACGGCGCTTTTCTTCGCCCTTATCGGAATGATTTACGGCAGGACGCACACGAGGGACATCCGCGAACTGAGCGGCCTGATGAAAATAATGCCGTTCCTGTCGGTCTGCTACGTGATAGCGGGACTTGCCAACCTCGGGCTTCCAGGCCTGAGCGGCTTCGTGGCTGAAATGACGATTTTCAACGGAGCGTTCATGGACAACGACGTGTTCCACCGTGTCGTCACCGTCATCGCCTGCACGTCCATCGTCATCACCGCCGTCTACATTCTGCGGCTTGTAGGCAAAATCCTTTACGGCACATGCACCAACCCGGAGCACCTGAAACTTACGGATGCCACCTGGGATGAAAAGGTGGCCGTAATAGTGCTGATTGCAGCCATTGCCGGTCTCGGCCTCTTCCCTCTGTGGATGAGCGACATGATAAGCGAAAGTGTTTTACCTGTAATTTCACATATTCTGAACTGATATGGACTACTCGGCAATATTCTCATACATGTACACTGAAATCGCCCTTATCGGGGTGACGGTAGCGGCTTTGCTGTACGACCTGGCAGCAGGCAAACGCGGACGCCGCCATTTCCACGGGGTAATGTGCACGCTCCTCCTGCTTTTCATCTGCGCGACCGTCTTTCCCTACCACAAGGAAACCGCAGAAATCTTCGGAGGGATGTACGTCTACAGCCCGATAGCCGGCATAGTGAAAAGCCTGCTGGCCATCGGAACGCTCATAGTGTTCCTGCAGGCAGACAAATGGCTCGGACAGGCGGATACGGAAATCAAGCGGGGAGAATTCTATGTCCTGACCCTGAGTACGCTGATAGGTATGGATTTCATGGTCAGCGCAGGACATTTCATGATGTTTTTCATCGGGCTCGAACTCGCTTCCGTGCCGATGGCCTGCCTTGTGGCATTCGACAAATACAAGCATAACTCGGCCGAAGCCGGAGCTAAATTCATACTGAGCGCACTGTTTGCGAGCGGACTGATGCTTTACGGCATATCTTTCCTGTACGGGACTGCCGGCACTCTCTACTTCGACGACATGACTGCCGGAATCGACGGAAGCGCATTGCAGATACTTGCACTGGCTTTCTTCTTCACCGGACTAGGATTCAAGCTCTCGCTCGTGCCGTTCCATCTCTGGACTGCCGATACGTACGAAGGAGCGCCGACCACCGTCACTTCCTATCTTTCAGTGGTGTCAAAGGCCGCGGCAGCCTTCTCGCTCATGGTGATACTTGTAAAGGTGTTCGCACCGATGACAGAATACTGGCAGACGCTGCTGTGGACAGTCATAGTCCTGAGCATCACGATAGGAAACCTTTTCGCCCTCAGGCAGAAGAATCTCAAGCGCTTCATGGCGTTCTCCTCCATTTCGCAGGCAGGTTACATCATGCTGGCCGTCATCAGCGGGACGCCGTACGGAATGACCACACTCGTATTCTATGTACTTGTCTACATGGTGGCCAATCTGGCTGCATTCGGAGTCATAAACACGATAGAACAGAACTGCGGCGGGAAAATCGGAATGGATGACTACAACGGACTCTACAAGACGAATCCGAAACTTGCGGTAGTCATGACCCTCGCGCTTTTCTCGCTGGCGGGGATTCCGCCGTTTGCCGGATTCTTCTCGAAGTTCTTCATTTTTGCGGCGGCGTTCGAGCAGGGTTTCCACGTCCTTGTATTCATAGCGCTTATCAACACCGTGATTTCGCTTTACTACTACCTGCTGATAGTCAAGGCCATGTTCATCAACAAGAACGACACTCCGGTAGCAACGTTCAGAAGTGACGGCAGCACGAGGCTGAGCCTGCTGCTTTGTCTCGCCGGAATCATCGTCCTCGGTCTTGCAAGCTGCATTTTCGACGGTATCAACCTGTACTCGTTCGGAATATAGTTTCAGGTCTGACCATCAGGCATGCCTCCTGTCTTTTCGACTGAGTTCAGTCTCTGACAAAGACAGGAGGCATTTTCATATATATTCGCAAACTCCAAAGAGTGTTACAAATCGAAAATAATCGCTATATATGCAACCGTTTCCATATGGAAACCGGTTACATATTTTGGTGATTATCAGATTATACATTCAATACTCTTTGTGATTTGATACCGTAAAGTTCCCGTCAATTCTAAGTATTCCTTATGCTTTTCTTATTTTTGCAACAATTCATCTTTCAATATTGAGAACATAAAGATAATATTAATAATTTTTCTCACATATTCCGACGGGCTGCACCCTACATATTTCTTGAACAATCGTGTCATGTGCAGGGCTTCGTTGGCTTGGTAGGCAAAGAACGTGAACTCGTGCATACGGCGGGCAAGCGGTGTGCCGTGCAGCAGTTCAGGCGTTGCAAGGGGATGACCTTCTCGCAGTTC
>CASFLY010000089.1 GCA_949295645.1 uncultured Bacteroidales bacterium
TTCCGTATTTACAAAGGTATATGAGGACAATATCGCAATGAGCGATACCGAGGGGAGGGATTTCTACAACAACAATTTCTTCCTGCACCCTACCACGAGCAGGGATTCGATGAGGGTAATGAAGTTCGACAACAGGATGTTCATCAGGCTGCAGCCGTGGTCGAGCGAGGGAATCGTCTCGAAGCTGGATGTGGGAATCGGCGACAAACTCCTGAATTACTACGACTTCGACAGGATGAGCTACCTGAAAAAACCTGAAAACGTCGTACGGAACTCCGTCTACCTTTATGCAGGGGCGCAGGGGCAGCTGAAAAAGTATATCCGCTGGGATGCTGCCGGACGGTACACATTCGCCGGAAGCGAGATCAACGATTTTTCGGTGGCTGCCAATATGTCACTGAACTTCTATCCGTTCAGACGGGCGAAGAACAGCCCGCTGAACCTGAACCTGCATTTCGAGACAAGTCTCAGGGAACCGGACTATTATCACCAGCATCTGCATACGAACCATTACTGGTGGGACAACGATTTCGGAAAGATTTCCACCACGAGGGCCGAAGCTGCCCTGAACATTCCGGTATGGAATTTGAGTGCATCTTTCGGTTATGCGCTGCTGAGTAACAACATATATTACGACTACCACGGAACAATACAGCAAAACGAAACACCAATGAGCGTCATGACAGCTTCTGTCATGAAAAATTTCAGGCTTTGGAATTTCCACTTTGACCATCGGGCTCTTTTTCAGCTTTCCTCGAACGAGGATGTGTTGCGTCTGCCCAAGCTCGCATTGAATTTCAGGTACTATTTCCAGTTCAATGTGGTGAAAGACGTGATGCAGATGCAGATCGGAGCGAACGCCACCTACGACACCAAGTGGTACGCTCCGGCCTACAACCCTGTCGCAGGAGTGTTCTACAACCAGAACGAAGAGCTGTACGGCAACTGTCCGTACATCGACGTCTTTGTGAACATCCAGTGGAAAAGGGCTTGCATTTTCGTAAAGGCTGTGAACCTCGGAATGGGCTGGCCGAACAGGTCCGCCGACTATTTCAGTGCACACCATTACATAAAATCGCAACAGGCGTTCAAAGTAGGAATTTTCTGGCCGTTTTATGTACAACCTAAGAGCGTTTCCAATTTCGGGAACGCCAAAGAGCTGGGAAGCTCGCAAGAATAGGAGGTAAAGTATGAAAATTACGGAAAAAATGCGCTCAGTAATGAAGTATTGTGTCGCTTTCGCTCTGGTTTTCGGGTCGGTGACCATAGGTGACCGGTCCAATGCCGTGGACGGAATCAGCCCGTACGAGACATTCGGAGGCGATACTATCAGGTGTGTGATAAACACCGGGAACGAAAACTATGGAAGAAACGGTTTCAGGACAGGCTTCAACTACGAACTTCTCCGGAAATTCGGGGAACATGTGGGGGCCGGGGTCGAAATCACCCTTGCGGACGACCACTGCAACTATGCAGACTCCCTGCTTTCAGGGGCGGTCGACATAATGGTTCTGCCGGATACCTGCGGACATTTCGGAAAAGATTTCATATTTTCCAGAAAAATAGACAATGCCGTATGGGCGGTAAACAGCGAGGACATCGCCAAGATCAAGGAAGTGAATACCTGGATCGCGACTTTTACCGAATCCGACGAATACAAGGCCACCTGGGCGAAATACCACAGGACGGTAAATCCTTTGACCAAATTCGACAGGGGGATGATCTCTTCCAAAATCAGCCCTTATGACAAGCTGATCAAGGAATATGCACGCGGCCTCGGCTGGGACTGGAGGATGCTTGCGGCCGTCATCTATCAGGAATCCAAATTCTCCATCAACACAGTCTCGCACAGAGGGGCGACAGGACTGATGCAGGTAATGCCTTCCACTGCAAAGTATTACGGGATACACGACCTGCTCGATCCGGAACAGAACATCAAGGCCGGCACCATGCACCTGGCCCGTCTTCAGAAAATGTACGGGAACGAAGGGATGACGGATGCGGAAAGGTTCAAATTCGTCCTGGCGTCATACAATGCGGGCGAGGGAAGAATCGCCGACTGCCGGAGACTGGCCTCTGCCAGAAATCTCGACGACACGAAATGGGATGACATCCTGAAAGTGATACCTTCGATGCGCGAAGATGCCACCCTGCAGGAGACTACCCTGAAATTCGGCAAGTTCAACGGTACGGAAACGATGAATTACGTCGAAAACATCCTGAACATATACAACGCGTTCTGCGAGATCTGTCCGGCTGCCTGAAAACATCTCCGGCAGCCCGGAAACGCTAAGACATCCTGACGGTTCTGGCGGGATCCACTTTGGAAATGAACATCGACGGCAGCAGAAGCAGAAGCATTATCAGAAGATATGCGGCTGCGTCTGCCGCCATTATTTTCATGATATCCATCCGTACGGGTACGAAAGAAATGAAATAGTTTGCAGGATCGAGTGCTATGGCATGCGTATGCGACTGTAAAAGGCACAGGGCGATGGCTGTGACATTCCCGGCAAGCATACCTTTCAGCACTATGACGGAGGAGCGCCTCAGGAAGACTTTCGCTATGGAGCGGTCCGTCATCCCGAGAGATTTCAGTATCCCGATGGTGGAGATATTCTCGAAGAGGAGGATTAGAAGGCCCGAAATCATATTGAATCCGGCAACAAGAGTCATCAGGACAAGGATGACTACGGCATTGAAATCTATAAGCGACAGCCAGTCGAAAAGCTGCGGATTCTCATGCGCGGAAGACACGCTGACGACAGAGGCCTCGTCATCCGATGAATGCAGCAATGCCACTGCCCCTATTTCACGCGACTTTTCAGCCATGCCGGCCTCCGTCCGGAAAGCGTCGTCGAGTATGATCTCGAACGCTGAGACACTCGTTTCATCCCAGTCATTGACCCGCTGGATATCGGACAGTTTCCCGTACACGACCAGCCTGTCGTCCGTCCCGGTAATGTCATCATAGACCGAGACCACGGTAAATTTCCTGGCCTTTACCCTCTCCCCGACGAAATAGGTCTGGAACGAGTCTCCCTGCGAGACAGAAAGTATTGCAGCCAGACGTGAAGGGATGCTGACAGGCAAGGAAACGGAATCCGCCGGAGCAAAGTCCTCCGTCCCCTTGAACATCACCCCGTGCACGACATCCCCGTTTTTCACTATGCCGGCACGATAGGCCACGGGCGAAATGCTCCTGATGCCGGCAACCGAATCGAGATAAGGCAGATATGCAGGACTGCGCTCTATCGGAGCCGTTCCGGACAGCCAGTCGAGTGTGACAGGCACCAGACGCACATCGCCGGTCGCTTCCGAAAGGGCATCACGGATTTCCTTTCTGAAACCGGAAGACACCGACACGGCTATGATCATCACAAGAAAACTCAGGGCAATGGAAACCGTCGCCGCCCTGCCCCTGAAGCGCAGTTTTCCCGAAATGAAGCCAGTGACACCCATAAACCGGACAATAGAGACAGCGTACGGGTTACCAGATTACCACCCTTTCCTCTTCCGGACGGTACATCGGATCGCCTTCCTCGATTCCGAAGGCATCGAAGAAGGTTTGCAGGTTCCGTAAAGTCACATTTACCCTGTTTTCCCCGAGGGAATGGACATCGAGTCTTGTCAGGCGGGCCTTTTCCTCATCGGTTATATTCATAGCCCATACCGTGGCATACGACAGGTAGAATCTCTGCTCTGCAGTGAAACCGTCTATATCCTCCGGACGGTTGCCTGCGAATGAATTCTGCAAGGCGGTATATGCCACGCGCAGACCGCCCTGGTCGGCGATATTCTCCCCGAGGCAAAGCGCTCCGTTCGCCTTGAGTCCCGGAAGCACCGTTACCGAATCGAACTGTGCCACAAGCACGTCGGTCATTTTTCTGAAAGCGGCTTCATCCTCAGGCTTCCACCAGTCCGTCATATTGCCGTTCTTGTCGAAATGGCGTCCCTGATCGTCGAAACCATGAGTCATCTCATGGCTTATCACCACTCCTATGGCGCCATAGTTCACCGCATCATCGGCCTGCGGGTTGAAGAACGGTTTCTGCAGGATGGCTGCAGGAAAGCATATTTCGTTTGTTGCCGGATTGTAATAGGCATTGACGGTCTGCGGGCTCATAAGCCATTCGCTCCTGTCTACCGGTTTGCCGAGCCTCGAAAGGTTGTCCGCCATATTCCACATCCTGATATTGCGTACATTTTCCGCATAGGTCAGGGTAGGGTTTATGATAAGGGTCGAGTAGTCTTTCCATTTGTCGGGATAACCGACCTTGACTACAATCGACTCCAGTTTCTCCTTTGCGAACATTTTGGTCGAATCCGACATCCACTTCAGGGAATCTATGTGCTCCCCGAGAGCAGTCCTGATATTCGCGATCATTTCCAGCATGGCATCCTTGGACTCCTGGGGGAAATAGGCCTGGACATAAAGTTTCCCGACGGCCTCCGGAAGCATCTCGCTTGCAACCTGCAATGAACGTTTCCATCTCGGCTGCTGCTCCTTCACCCCTGCCATCTGCCTCTTGAAAAAGTCGAAATGGGCATCGTAGAAATCATCGCCCAAAAGAGTGCAATAATCCGTAATATACTGTGCGGCAAGATATTTCTTCAAGACGGCATAATCCACAGACCCTAACAGGGAATCCACTGCCATGATATATGAAGGCTGCGCGACAATGATCTTCTCCGGCTCTTCTATTCCCAGTTCCCTGAACCAGGCCCCGAAATCGAAATTCCGGCAGGTGTCTTTCAGTTCCTTCGCGGAGATCGGATTATAGGCCCTGCGCACATCCCTGCGCTCGACGCCCGTCCAGGACGCCTTTGCCAGGGCATCCTCCACACTGATCACTTCGGCTGCCGACGAATCCGGATTCTCGATGCCGGCGAGAGCGAACATCCTGGAAAGGCAGTCCCTGTAGCCGGCCTTCAGCCCGGCATTGGCAGTGTCCACATAATAGTCCCTGTCCCCCATCCCGAGACCTGCCTGGTCGATATACAGCACATTCCTGTCGCTGTCCGTCATGTCGGCAGTCACGTATGCGGCAAAAAAAGGAGAGGACTGGGCGGCATGCATACCGGCTACCGTCTCTGCAAAAGAGCGGCTGTCGCATATCGCTGCTATCGTCTCCAACTGTTTCTGCAGGGACACGGCACCTTCGCCGGCAAGCCTTGCGGAGTCGAGTCCCATATTATAAAGGTCAGTGATCTTCTGGGCCTCGCTTCCGGGCACCGGAGTCCCGTCGGCAAGATTTCCGAAAAGATCCCTGAGACGTTTTTCATTGTTGTCCGCCAGTTCATTGAATATCCCGTAACGGGCATATTCCGGCTGCAGAGGATGCGATTTCATCCAGCCTCCGGTCGCGTACCTGTAAAAATCCTCGCCCGGTGCCACCGTCGGATCCATGTTGGCCGGATCGAGGGCCTTCTCGACATATTTTTCAGTCTGTCCGCACGAAACGGCCGCAGCGAATGCAAACATAAGACATACCACTCTATTCATAGTCCCGATATTGATATATTCTTACAAAGATACTTATATTTTGGATAGTTAGTTAACTTTTTCCGATTTAAGGGAAAATTTGACATAGACTCACCTCATCTTTTTCCGGTATTCGGACGGAGACATCTTCATATACTTCCTGAAAAACTTGGAAAAGGCCGCCTGATCGGCAAAATGCAGGGCATCCGAAATCTGCTGCACGAGGATGTTTTCGTTTTTAAGCAGCTGCGACGCCAGTCCGAGCACTTCTCCGGAAATAATCTGATGAGGCGTCTTCCCGGTGTGCGCCTTGACCACCCGGGAAAGATGCTTGGTAGAGATGCAGAGCTCCTTGGCATAAAAGGATACCTCCCGCCTTTCCCTGAAGTTTTTCCAGACCAGGTCGAAGAAATTGGCAAGAAGCGTATCCTTTACTACCGGCCTTGTCTGTCCGGGGACATCGAGCGACTTTTCCTTTATCAGCACATTCCCGAGCTCCAGCCCGAAACCGTGCAGATAGGCCGCAAGCATCTCTTCCCGGTAGCAGTGGTCCATATCCGACAGCACCTCATCCACCAGGCGCATCTGTTTGAAAAGCCGGGACGTGGAATTCGACGACAGCCGGATCACGGGATCATTTATGATAATGCTCAAATAGTCTTTGGGCCCGGGCACGACATTCTGCATCACTTCGAGCAGGAACTCGCGCGTGGTCACGAAACAATAGAAATCGACATCTTCGCTGTAGCTTCTGATGCCGAAGCTCGTGCCCTCGAGCACGTCGAGGAAGTCGCAGCGCTTCAGCCCTACCGCATTTCCGTTGACCTCGGCCTCCATGGTTCCGGAAAAGACGAGCAGGTTCAGCCGGCAGCCCCTTACCCTGAATTTGTGAAGGATGGAAATGTCTCCGGCTTTGAGAATAAGGAATTTTCCGTCGATTTTCTGATTGTCCTGCGCAAATGAGCACAGTTGTTGCATATTAAGCGCCCTCATGTGTAATAAAGTCAAATATTGTCCTTTTTTGACAATATTTTCGCAGTTGCCAACAATTTCCACGCCATTATGCGAAATTTGGACAAATAAATACGCCTTTTATACAAGTGCAGTTAAAAACAATGAGGTATTTTTGCACCTGCAAAAAATTTGAGTAAAACAACATTAATAAAATAAGATGAAAGTATTGAAATTTTTTATCCCAGGGCTGTATGTCCTTGCCGGTCTGGTTTCGTGCAAGGAAGAAGTCAGTCACCAGCCGCAGGCCAGCGCTTATCCGTTTCTGACGCTGAGCCGTGAAAGCAGGACACTTTCTACCACTTATTCTACAGTGCTTGAAGGAAAGCAGTATGTAGACATCCGTCCCCAGGTGTCGGGATTCATCACCGACGTTCTTGTGAAAGAAGGGGCAAAGGTCAGGAAAGGCGAGACGCTTTTCATCATCGACACCATACCTTATGCCGCAACCTACGAGCAGGCCAAGGCGGCTGTAGCCACTGCGGAAGCCCAGGAAGCTACATCGAAACTCACGCTCGAAGGCCAGGAAGAGCTTTACAAGGAGAAAGTCATCTCCGATTTCGAACTCCAGACCTCGAGGAATTCATATCTGACGGCAAAGGCCGCCCTGGCCCAGGCAAAGGCCCAGGAAGTCAGCGCGGCGAACAACCTTTCCTTCGCAAAGGTCACGAGCCCGGTAAACGGAGTGGCTGGTATGACATCCATCCGTGTAGGCGCCTTAGTAAGTTCGGCGATGACAGAGCCCCTTATCACCGTGACGGACAATTCGCAGATGTACGCATATTTCTCGCTCAGCGAAAAGGAAGCGGTCAGGCTGCTGAAGGAATACGGTTCACTCGAAAATACCATCAATTCATTCCCTGAAGTGTCCCTGATACTGAGCGACGGCACCGAATACGCCCTCAAGGGAAAAATCGATGCCATGAGCAGCATAGTGGAGAACTCCGTAGTACGCGTCAGGGCCATCTTCGACAATCCTGACAGGCTGCTCATCAACGGGGCCAGCGCGACCATCGCCATCCCTCATTTTATGGAGAACTGCATCGTTGTGCCTCAGGAGGCCACCTTCGAAATCCAGGACAAGATCTACGTCTACAAGGTCGTGGACGGCAGGGCTTCTTCCGCCATGATTTCCGTATATGAAGTCAACAACGGCAAGGAATACATCGTGGAAAGCGGGTTGTCCGAGGGCGATGTCATAGTGGCTACCGGGGCAGGACTGCTCAAGGAAGGCACTTATGTGACGGATGCAGCCAAAGCCGGACAGGGTGCTGCTGCAGAAGGACAGGACAAAACTGCAGAGGAATAATAAGGAGAACGGAAAATGAATCTTAAATATTTCATAGACAGGCCTATCCTGTCTGTCGTAATATCGGTCTTCATAGTACTGGTCGGTCTCATCGGACTGGTCAGCCTGCCGGTGGAACAGTATCCCGACATCGCTCCGCCGACGGTAAGGGTCAGCACCACTTACAGCGGTGCGAATGCCGAAGCCGTGCAGAACAGTGTGATAGTACCGCTGGAGGAAGCCATCAACGGCGTGGAGAACATGACATATATGGAGTCATCGGCAAGTAACTCCGGAAGCGCTTTCATCAGCATATATTTCAAACAGGGCACGGATCCGGACATGGCGGCGGTCAATGTCCAGAACAGGGTCTCCCGCGCGACCTCCCTGCTTCCCGCAGAGGTGACGAGGGTCGGTGTCGAGACTATCAAAAGGCAGAGCAGTACCCTGAAGATTTTCGCGTTGTACAGCCCTGACGGGACATACGACGAGACATTCCTCACCAACTACCTCTCCATCAACATCAAGCCCGAGATACAGCGTATTTCCGGAGTCGGAGAGGCGAACGTAATGGGCGGCGACTACTCTATGCGTATCTGGATGAAGCCTGACGTCATGGCCCAGTACGGACTGCAGCCGTCGGACATCTCGGCGGCCCTCTCCAGCCAGAACATCGAGGCGTCCACCGGAGCCATCGGGGAAAACTCGGAGAACGTGTACCAGTACACGCTGAAATACAGAGGCCGTCTCAGCACCGAACAGGAATTCGGCAATATCGTGATTTCCGCCCTTCCGAACGGAAGTGTCATCAGGCTGAAGGATGTGGCCGACATAGAGCTCGGTGCGGTAAGCTACTCGTACACCGGAAAGGTGATGGGCGCTCCGGGAGTGCAGTGTATGATAAACCAGACTGCCGGAAGCAACGCAAACGAAATCATCAACGAGATAGACACCTACCTCGCGGAGGTGGCCGAGAACCTGCCTAAGGGAGTGGAGCTCGTGGACATAATGAGTACCAAGGACTTCCTCGACGCTTCCATCCACGAAGTCATCAAGACCCTGCTGGAAGCCATCCTGCTCGTCGTCCTCGTCGTATTCGTATTCCTGCAGAATGTCAGGGCCACCATCATCCCGACACTCGGTATCTTCGTGGCGCTTATCGGTACTTTCGCATTCCTGATCATAGCAGGATTCAGCATAAACCTCCTGACACTGTTCGCACTGGTGCTGGCCATCGGTACCATTGTGGATGACGCCATCATCGTCGTGGAGGCGGTGCAGGCGCGGTTCGATGCCGGATACAGGTCGCCGTACAAGGCTACGGTAGACGCAGTGAACGGCATTTCTTCCGCCATCGTCACCTCCACCCTCGTCTTTATGGCCGTGTTCATCCCGGTTTCGTTCATGAGCGGGACTTCGGGAGTGTTCTACACCCAGTTCGGTCTGACCATGGCCGTATCCGTGGGTCTTTCGGCTGTCAACGCCCTGACGTTCTCCCCGGCCATGTGCGCCCTTATCCTGAAACCTAACGAAATAGTAAAACCGGGCGAAAAGCCGAAAAGCTTCACGGCCAGATTCAGGATAGCGTTCGACGCGGCATTCCAGAGCATGTCCAAGAAATACAAGCACGGGGTGACTTTCTTCATCAGGAACAAATGGGCAGGCGGGCTCATCCTCATTGCAGCCGTTGCCGTCCTCCTGTATCTGATGAGTACCAGCAAGACTTCACTTGTGCCGAACGAGGATATGGGTACGCTCTTCGTCAGCGTGGATGCCGCCCCGGGAAGTTCGCTCAACGAGACGACCAAGACTCTGGATGAAGTGGCGGAAAGCATCAAGGACCTGCCTCAGATAAAGGTGTTCAACCAGGTGTCGGGATTCAGCTTCTCCGGTTCCGGAGCATCTCACGGTATGATGATCATTAAACTGAAACCGTGGGACGAAAGGCCGGGCAAGGAGAACAGCAACACGGCGGTGTCCAATATGATCTACGCACGTACCGCGCACATCAAGAACGCCCAGATATTCGTATTCGCCCCTCCTATGATTTCCGGTTACGGTACAGGAAACTCGTTCTTCGTGAGCCTGCAGGACCGCTCCGGCAAAGGAATGGCCACGCTGTACGATGTCACCCAGGGCTTCATCGCCGAACTGAACAAGAGGCCTGAGGTGCAGATGGCATACACTTCGTTCAGTGCGGATTTCCCTCAGTACAGGGTGGACGTGGATGCGGCCCAGTGTCTGAGGGCAGGCATTACATCCGACCAGGTGCTCAGCGTGATGCAGGGCTACCTCGGAAGTATCTATGCCTCGAACTTCAACAGGTTCACCAAGATGTACCGCGTGATGCTCCAGGCCAAGCCGGAGTACCGCGACGACATGCAGTCTCTCGACAACATATACGTCAAGACGGCCAACGGTATGGCACCGGTCAGCCAGTTCATCACCCTGAGCAAGACTTACGGTGCCGAGAACCTCGACCGCTTCAACATGTTCCCTTGTATCACCGTACAGGGTATGCCTGCCGCAGGGTACAGTTCCGGAGACATCATCGCGGCCATCCAGGAAGTGTCCAAGACGGCGCTGCCTACCGGTTTCGGCTATGAGTTCTCGAGTATGACCAGGGAGGAGGCCGAACTGGCGGAGTCCCACACGACGACACTCATCTATATTATAGCCATCGTCTTCATATACCTGATTCTCTGCGGTCTGTACGAGAGCCTCTTCCTGCCGTTCGCGGTGATCTGCTCCGTTCCGTTCGGTATTATGGGCAGCTTCCTGTTCGCCAGGATGTGGGGTCTGGAAAGCAACATCTACATGCAGATCGGTGTCGTGATGCTTATCGGACTGCTCTCCAAGACGGCCATCCTTATCACGGAATACGCTACCGAAAGGAGAAAGAACGGCATGTCGCTGAGTCACGCCGCAGTATCCGCTGCAGGAGTCAGGCTGAGGCCTATCCTTATGACCGTGCTTACGATGATCTTCGGTATGCTTCCGCTTGTCACGGCACACGGAGTCGGAGCCAACGGTAACCAGTCGCTCGGCGTAGGCGTCGTGGGAGGTATGATAATCGGAACCATTGCCCTGCTCTTCATTACGCCTATGTTCTTCGTGATATTCCAGTACATCGAGGAAAAGGTTATGGGCAAGAGAAGGGAAGACAGAGAGTTAGAGGAGAGTGCAATATGAAAAAGACAATAATTTTCGCATTGGCGGCGGTAATCCTGGGCAGCTGCTCGATCTACCGCAAATATGAAAGGCCGGAAAACCTCCAGGTGGACGTGGACAGTCTGTACCGGGCGGAACTCATCGCAAATCCGGAAGACACGACTTCATACGGCAGCCTGC
The DNA here is from genome assembly GCA_949295645.1 of uncultured Bacteroidales bacterium. Lineage (GTDB taxonomy): Bacteria > Bacteroidota > Bacteroidia > Bacteroidales > UBA932 > Cryptobacteroides. The sequence goes on from CASFLY010000089.1 coordinate 11,136, forward strand.
CATGGGAGGAAATGTTCACGGATCCGCACCTGAAAGCGCTGATAGACACCGGTCTGGCACACAACACGAACCTTCAGTCGGCAATCCTGATGGTGGAACAGGCCCAGGCAGGGCTGTATGCAGCCAAATGGGCTTACTCACCGTCCCTGAACCTGTCTCCGCAGGGCGGCATTACCAGCATAGACGGGAACAAGGCGAGCTATACATACAATCTCGGAGGAAATGTCAGCTGGGACATCGACATCTTCGGCTCCCTGCTGAACGCCAAGAGAGAGGCCCAGGCCACACTGCTCCAGCAGGATGCCTACAGGCAGGCCGTGCAGTCGCAGATAATAGCCACCATCGCCACAAGCTACTATGCCCTGCTGATGATGGACGAACAGGTAAGGATCAGCGACGAGAGCGTGGTGATATGGAAGGAGCAGGTGAGAACCATGGAAGCCCAGTTGAAAGTGGGTACGATAAACGAGAACGCCGTGACGCAGGCACGGGCGAACCTGTACAGCCTCGAGGCTTCCAACGCACAGCTGAAACAGCAGCAGAAGGAAACCGAAAACGCCCTGTGCAGTCTGACAGGCCAGGTTTCCGGAACTATCGAGAGGGGTACTCTTGCTGAGCAGGAACTCCCGGAGGTGGCAAGCGTAGGTGTTCCTCTTTATCTGCTTTCCAACAGGCCGGATGTCTATCAGGCCGAGATGGCGCTGGCGGCAGCGTACTACACCACCAACCAGGCACGCTCGGCATTCTACCCTTCCCTGACGCTTTCCGGTAGCGCCGGCTGGACCAACAGTTTGGGACAGGCGGTGACAAACCCGGCCGGGGTACTGCTCAATGCCGTAGCCGCCCTTGCCCAGCCGATTTTCAACAAGGGTCAGCTGAAAGCGAACCTCAAAGTGTCCAAGGCGCAGGAGGAAATCGCCAGGCTAAGCTACAAACAGGCCATCCTGGATGCAGGAGAGGAGGTGAACAACGCCCTCTTCGCCATCGAGACCGCAGGGATAATGCTCGAAAAGCATCAGGCCCAGTGCACCGATCTGGAGAGGACCGTACAGACAGCCGATATGCTGTACAGGAAGTCAGCATACGGCTCATACCTGGAGATTCTGACAGCCCGCCAGTCTCTGCTTAACGCACAGCTCAGCGTGGTGTCCGACAAGTACAACCAGCTTGCCAATACCGTGACGCTCTACCGGGCGCTCGGCGGCGGCAAGGAATGACGCCAAGGGATACTTTTGCGGATAGACAATAAAAAGACTGCACCTCGAATCGGGGTGCAGTCTTTTTTGTTATTAATATCATCTCGAGCACTCTTTAATGTCATCTCGAGCGCAGTCGAGAGATCTGTAGATGTTTCAAAGTTTCATCAATAGACTTTTTCAAACTGAACAGATCCAGTATAAGTAACATGATGAGAATTTCCTTCAACATCTACAATATCCGCAACGTAAGTATATGTGCCGTCACCATTGTCGGTTATTACAAGTTTTCCGGAAATAAACACATCACAATAATCCTCGCCTACCGTAATTGATGAATAGATTGCCTATGGTATAGTAAGTCCAGTCCACCACGGTACGTTTCGTTCCCTCCAAATATCCGTCTATGCCGTTTACGGAAGACAGAAGCAGGGAGGCATATTCATCCCTGGTGAAATGGCGGCCGGTCTGCAAGGCGTATGAAAGCCCGAGAGCCGCTATTCCGGCCACATGCGGGCAGGCCATCGATGACCCGTACATATAGCCGTAGCCGGCAGCGCTGTACTCTCCTGTGGGAACACCGCCGCTGTAAAGCGGAATAGGTTCCTGACAGAGCCCGCAAATGTATGTATAAAATTTTACAATGCCTATAATTTTTTATCCACAGAAATATTTTTTTCGATTCTCCGGACAGAAATTCTTCCTTACTCACTATCTTTACCGGATAAAACGAAAACAGGAAATGATAGGGATATTCGATTCGGGAGTCGGGGGGCTGTCGGTGCTGCGGGAGATACGGAAACTGTTGCCCGGGGAGGACTGCGTGTACTATGCGGACAATGCGAACTGCCCGTACGGGGAAAAGTCCCGGGAATTCATCATCGGGAGGGCAAGGGAAATCTCGGAAATGCTGATCGGGAAAGGGGCGGACATAGTGGTAGTGGCATGCAATACGGCAACGGCGGCGGCCATATCGGCCTTGCGGGAGGAATATTCGGATCCCGGCAAACCCGGAACGGGAAGGAAAGTGCTGGCCCTTTCGGGAGGGAAACGGGACCATATAAAGTTCATAGGGATGGAGCCGGCAATAAAACCGGCAATAATGATGACCGTGACAGGCGTCGTAGGGGTTCTGGCAACAGCCGGGACGCTCAAGGCCGAAAAATACAGGCACACGAGAGAACTCGCCGACGGGAAAGTGACTGTGGCGGAGCATGTCGGGCAGGGATTCGTGGAGTTGGTGGAAAGCGGAATCACCTCGGGCCCGGATGCCGAGGATACGGTGAGGGCAAGCCTGAAGCCGCTCCTGGACGAGGGAGCAGACACCATAGTTCTCGGATGCACCCATTATCCTTTTCTTATGGACACCATAAGAAAGGTGGCCGGGCCGGACGTGACCGTCATCGACCCGGCTCCTGCCGTAGCGAGGCATGTCGCAGAAGTGCTTTCGGAAGAAAGGAAAGATGTTCCCCTGTCTTCAGGGAAGCTGACCCTGCTCGCTTCCGGCTCCGACACCTTTCTGAAACGTTTCGCGGAAAATATGATAAGGTGAGATGAGGAAACCGCTATCTGATCCAGGCGGTCCAGTCGTTGCCGGCATCCACCGCGCCGCAGCCGTCGGTCATGCCTACGTAGTTGTTCTCAAATGTTCCGTCGAAAGAAGTGCTGTTGCCTTCTCCGGCAGCGAACTGAGTCGAACCGTAGGTGTCCGGAGCTTCGCTTGCGAATGTACCTGAAATCAGAGTGTTTGCAATCGTCGACTGTGGATCGTCACCTGCGAAAGAGGCGATGGTGTGCGTGGTTTCGAGGGAGATGGAGACAGTCTTGCCGGTCACGATGGCATGGTCCATATTCACATACGTACCAGCACGGAATTTGACGCCGAACTTCTTTTCTCCTTCAGGATCGTCGGCTGCATCTGCTCCGATCAGAGTTGCGTACGAGATAGTAGGATGCGAATTAGGAGTGGCATCGACTTTGTTTCCGTTGTTGTCGCACTCCATCAGGCAGTCGCAGCTGCTGTTTTCCGGCTGATAAGCCACGATGTATTCTGCCTTGCCGTTCCAGCCCTCTGTCCAGTCGTATGAGTCGTCGCCGCAGTTTTCCACGATGCAGTGGTCAATGTCTACGGAACCTCCGAAGAACTCGATGCCGTCGTCATTTCCGTTTTTGACATAGATATTCGAGATCGTTGTCCCGTTGCCAACACCGTAGAGGGAGAGGCCGTTGGCCTCGTGATCCTGGTCAAGGGCGTAGCCGGAGTATTCGATGATCAGGTACTGGAGCGAACCTGAATTGTCCTGATCGTTGTTTCCGCCGTAGGCTGCGTTTCCGATTTCAGAGCTGCCTGAGCCTGCATTGGTATGGGCATAGCCGCAGATGTGCAGTCCGCCCCATGCGCCTGATTCCTCGGTGCTGCATGTCATGGTGACAGGGGCGTCGGCAGTTCCGTTGGCGTTGATCTTCGCACCCTGCTCGATAAGGATGTAGATGATGTTGCCGTTGTCTTCAGCCGTGATTGTAGTACCCGGCTCTATGGTCAGGGAACCGGGAGCGGTGATCTGAAGGCTTGACGGGAGGGTGTAGTTTCCGGCCTTGAGGGTGATGTTGTCGTTGTAGCGGCCGCTGAGGGAGGCTCCGCTCTCCAAGATGATGTTTTCTACGGGATCGGCTTCTTCGCCTCCGTTTTTGTCGCAGGAGGCAAGAGTTGCTGTCATGGCTACGGCTGCAAGGGCCGACGTAAGAAATTTTACTGTTTTCATAAAACTTTGTGTTGATGAATGTTGTTTGTTTCTGTTTTGTATTCTTTATTGTTTGGCAGATTTCTCGACTGCGCCTGCGGCATTGCTTCAGTGTCATGTCGAGCATAGTCGAGACATCTGCCCATAATGACAGGTCGTAATAAAGCAGATTTCTCGACTGCGCCTGCGGCTCCGCTCGAAATGACATCTGCCCATAATGACATTTACAAAGACCATGTGACACCGATTTCGAAGGCCGGACCCATCCTCCACTGTTCCACGATCTCGGCCCTGCCCGCGTTCGGGATCTCCTGCCTGAACCTTATGGTCGCGTCCAGGAGGTTCTGCAGCGAGAGGCTTACCGAAAAATGCCCGTTGAACTCGTACGACCCGGTAAAATCCAGGGTGTGCACAGGAAGCTGCTTCACGTCTCCGAGCCCCATGATGCCGACGGCGTGGATCCTCGAGCCCTGGAGGTTGTACAGGAGGCTGAGGTTGAGGCCGTCACCGTTCCTGAACTTAGGCGTGTAGGTGATGTCCGCATTGGCGAGGTATGGGGAGGCACCCTGCAGGGAACGCTGCGGATTGGTGTAGACCCCTCCTTCCGGAAGTATCACGTTGGTGTACATATACGAGGCGTTTGCATTGACCGCCAGGTCTTTCACTATTTCTTTCCTGAATTCCACCTCCACTCCTGCCGCAAGGCCGTTGTCAGCGTTCTGGAACGAGTGCTCCGTGGCTCCTCCCGAAAGTCTCTGCGTCCGCTCGATGGGATTGTCCAAGTATTTGAAATAGGCCGTCACTGCGAACATGTCGGTATTCTTCTCGGCGAAGAATTCGTATTTCAGGTCGACATTGTAGTTGTAGCCGTTCTGCAGCTCGTCGTTACCTCTTATCTGTGCGCCTCCGAAACTTTCCTGGTAGAGGAACGGGGCCATCTCGACGAATGACGGACGGGAGACTGTCCTTGAGAGTGAAAGACGGAACATGCTCCTGTGCGTAAGACTGTACCTGAGATTCACTGCCGGGAAGAGGTCGATGGCATCGAGGTTTCTTGTAAGGTCTTCGACATCATCGTTGTAGTCCACGCTCTGGCGGCCTGCTTCAAGCCTCAGTCCTGCGTTGAGGAACCATTTCTCTCCGAAAGCGAGGTCAGTCTCCACGAAGCCGGCGGCAATCAGGCTTGAGGCGTCATATTTGTCGCGGGGAGCCTGTATGCGGCTGATGCGGACGGTCCCGTCCTGGACATTGGAGAAGTTCAGCCAGTTGTCCATGTTGAACCTGTCTTCGTACGGGAAAGTGTCGCCGATGGAGCGGACATTGTAGTAGAACCTTGTGGTCTTGAAGTGGCGGACCTTGTCCTTGACCGTAAGTCCGAAGCGGAGACGGTCTTCGTCGTCGATGTTCCAGGTGGCCTTTATGTCCCCGACAAGCTCGTTCTCGTTCAGTTTCCCGAAGTATCTCTGGGTCTCCTGCTGGTTCAGGTCGAAGAACGACAGCGTACCGTCGCCCTGTCTGCTGAACATCACCTGCCTGCGGTCCGGTTCGTCACTGGCGGTGCGGGAATAGGATGCTCCCCAGTCGATGAGCCAGCCACCGGTCTCGTGATGTCCCGAAAGCTGGTAGTTCTGAAGCATATAGAAGTGCGCCACGGAGTTGATTCCGGACAACGAGTAGCCCTCGTGCAGATCCTCTCCTGTCCTGTCGAGGAAGGAACTTTTGGCGTTCCGTGCGAAGAAGACTGTCAGTCCGATGTTGTCATGCTCCCGGAGCGTACAGTCGATGTCCGCCAGGGCCGCTATGTCGAGTTTGCGCGTGTAGCTGTCATAGTCGTAGTCGCTCAGCATATTGCCCTCCGAACTGGCCTCGAAAGTCTTGTAGAAGGCATCCTTCATCGTTTCCTGGCCGGACTTTATGCTGGCGGAGGCAAGGATGCCGAGGGTCTGGTCCCCCACTTCGAAGCTCTTTCCGTAGCCGAGGCTTCCGTTCAGGTTCGGCAGAACGGCCAGCTCCGATGTCTGGAAAGTGGTGCGGAAGATATTGTTGTTCCTGGCGTAGTTCTGGAATTCGGAGTATGCCACGTTTTCCGCTCCTTTGTCGAGCCGCGGAGTTACGAACATGCTTTGGCTGTCCATCCCGTAGAAGTCTCCGCCCAGCGTGTTGAAAAGTCCTCCCGTCGAGAACGAAACCCTGAAAAAATCCTCGCCCTGCCCCTCTTTCGTGCTTATGTCCACATGTGCTCCGGAGTAGTCGGCGAACGAGCTGGCCTCGTAGACCTTGCTGACCGTGATGTTCTGGATGGTGGTGGAAGGGAAGATGTCCAGAGGGATGAGTTTGTTGTCAGGGTTCGGGGATGCTATCGGAAGGCCGTTCAGGGTCGTGGTGCTGTATCTGTCCCCGAGTCCGCGGACTATCAGCTGGCCTGCACTGGCTATGGATATGCCGGAGAGTTTGGCCACGCTTTCCTGGGCGTTGGATATGCCTTTGAGGCTCATCTCCTTTGCGCCCATATTCTCTATCGCGAACCCCGAGGTAATCCTTTCATTCTGCAGGGCCTGGAGGGATTCCAGATTCTTTCTTCCCGTCACGACCGCGTTTTCGAGCATTTCGCCGTCCATCTGCATCGTTATGGACAGGGTATTTCCCGACAGGGAGATGACTGAGGTGTATTCCGGAGCTATGCTCAGAGTCATGGAGCCGTCAACCGCGGCTATCCCGAACGGAATGGTCCTGTAACCGATGTACGAGACCTCGAACTGCATGTCGTCGCGGAGAAGATTCATACTGAATGCCCCGTCGATGTCGGTGATGACGCCTTCCGTGGTATTGCTCACTATGACGGCCGCTCCGACAAGAGGTTCGCCCGTTTCCGCGTCAGTAACCACACCTTTAAGAATATCACCGGCCGTCTCCGGTGTCGCGGCTGCCTTTTCCGCCGTAATCTGACCGAAAACAAGAACAGCAATGGTCAGAACGAATTTCAATTTTCTCACTACTTTCTTTTCTTTTTTCCGGCGGCAAAGGTATCCAGCAAAAGTAGCGGGAATTTTACGAATCGGTTACGAAGTTGCTAACAAGTGTTAAGAAACGGTAAACGTTATGAAGTTTTTGTCAATTCTATTTGTACAGACGGTATTTTGCCGAAAGGCGGCGGAAGGCATCCTCGTCTTTCCGCCAGAAGTCCCGGATGTCGTCGAAACGGTACGAGCGGGAGAACTGCTCCCTGATGAACGGCGAACCGCAGACCTTGTCGAAAAGGCCGATGCCGGAAGCTGCTTCGAAAGGCCTGTGGTCGGGATACAGCTTTGCCACGGCTTCCATGACGTGGAACTGGACTTCGGTAATGCGGGCTTCCGTATAGTCGGTAAAGAAATACTGTACGCCCTGCAGGAGTTTTCCTGCCGAACGGCCTGAAAACGGCTTGAACCAGACGGTTCTGAACGACACTCCAGGCAGGCGCAGGGCATCCAGGCACTCTTTCAGCCTCACGGCATCTATCCACTCTTCGGCGAAGACCTGGAACGGAAGCGTGTAGCCGACACCTATGTTCAGGAAGCCGTACAGCTCGCCGCATATCCCCGCAGCGCAATAATATGCCGAAGATGTCGGATACGGTATGTTCGGAGACGGAAGGACCCAGGGCAGGCCGGTATCCTCATACCTCATGGACCGTCGCCATCCCTCCATAGGTATGACAGTCAGGCGGCAGCGCGACGGAGCCTGATTCCCGAGCTGGCCGCGGTTGAGGCCGGTTTCGTTGATGAGCAGGGCGAGTTCTCCCACGGTCAGCCCGTAAATGTACGGAATACGGTACTGGCTGACAAACGAGAAAAATCCGTCTTCGACACAGCTTCCTTCGATTTTCTCCCCTCCGAGCGGATTCGGACGGTCGAGCACCATCACCTCGATCCCGAGTTCGGCACAGGCTTCCATCACAAGTCCGAGCGTACTGATGAACGTATAGGAGCGTGCCCCGACATCCTGGATGTCATACACCATGACATCCACCCCTTCAAGCATTTCCGCAGTCGGTTTCCGCGTAGCCCCGTAAAGAGAATAAACAGGAAGTCCCGTGGCGGCATCCGTGTTGTCGGCCACTTTTCCTCCCGCATAGACATCTCCCCGGACTCCGTGCTCCGGTCCGTACAGAGCGACGAGGTTTACTTCCGGAGCATTGAAAAGGATGTCTATAGTGGAACGCAGCTGCCTGTCCACCCCGCTCGGATTCGTCACCAGGCCTACGTTTTTCCCTTTCAGCCCGGGGAATCCCCGTTTTGCAAGGACTTCAATGCCCGGAATGACTTCGTTTTTCACGGATTTTTTCCTGCCTGCCGCGTTTGCCGGCAATACGACGGAGCCGGAGAACATCAGCATTGCGGCAAGAGCCGCTACCATAACTGTCTTTATCTTCATCGTTTCAGAGTTTTTCAGATTCTGCGTTTCACTGTCCAGGTCACCGCTACGGTAGCCGCGCAGCAGACCATCACCATCCAGAAAAATCCGGTGTAGCCGAGCCACTCCTGAAGATAGCCCGCAAACATCCCCGGAATCATCATGCTCAGGGCCATAAACGCCGTACACAGGGAATAATGTGCGGTTTTGAACTCGCCTTCGGAAAAATGTATCAAATAGAGCATATAGGCCGTGAAGCCGAAGCCGTACCCGAACTGGTCCAAAGCGACGCAGGCACTTGTGACCCAGATGTCCTCCGGCCTGGCGATGCCGAGGTACAGAAAGACCGAGCAGGGCAGGGCGAGGCTCAGGGCCATGGGCCACATCACGCGCCGAAGTCCCCATTTCGAGGCTGCCATCCCGCCGAGTATGCCTCCTGCCGTAAGGGCGACGATGCCTATGGTGCCGTAGACAAGGCCCACCTGTTCGGTCGCCAGGCCGAGCCCTCCGGCTTCCGGGGAATCGAGCAGGAAAGGATTCAGCATTTTCACTAAAAAGGCTTCCGGGAGACGGTAAAGCAGCATAAAGGCTATGCCTGACCAGATATGTTTCTTCGCGAAAAAGGTCGAGAACGTGCGTCCGAATTCGCGGAGGATTTCCCTGGCGCGGGCGGAACGTTCCGATTGTGTAAGGTGCGGTCTGTCGGATGAGGGACGCGGCAGGACAAAGGTGTGGTAAAGGGACAGGATACCGAAAATGAGGGAGCACAGAACGAGGGTCAATGTCCAGGAGAGGGGGATGCTGCCGGTTCCCGTCTCGAGGATGCCGGCAATGAATACGAGACCGCCCTGGCCGAATATGGTGGCAAGGCGGTAGAATGTGCTTCTGATGCCGACGAAAAAGGCCTGGCGGTTCCGGTCCAGGGCAAGCATGTAGTACCCGTCTGCGGCAATGTCATGGGTGGCGGAGGCGAAGGCGGTGATCCAGAATACCGTCAGCGTAGGGATGAAGGGAGACACGGGGACGGTGCCGGAGGCGATGTCTTCGGGTGACGGAGACGGCAGCAGGAGGGCAGCGCACAGCATGGCGGCCGTCATAAGGAACTGCATCGATACGATCCACCAGCGTTTGGTCCGGATGATGTCGACAAAAGGACTCCAGAGCGGCTTGATGACCCAGGGGAGGTACAACAGGCCTGTAAACATCGCGATGTCGCCGTTCGGCATCCCCATTTTCTTGAGCATGATGACCGAGACGGTGTTCACCAGGACGTATGGGACGCCTTCGGCGAAATACAGGGTAGAGACCCAGGCCCAGGGGTTGATCGTATTGTTTTTCATTTGCCTTTATTTAAGGGGAGACATTCCGGTTTCCTCCCTTTCGCCTGCGGGAAAATATTCAGAAGCCACAAATACAGTCAGATGCGAACCAGGGTAGTAGTATGCGAGGATATCCTCATAGGTACGGCCTTCCGAGGCCATTACGGCGGCTCCTATCTGGCAGAGGCCGACTCCATGGCCCCAGCCGGAACCGGTGAGACGGATACGGGAGAAGGCCGTGGGAGGTGAATCGAGAAAGGCCGGAGTGCCGGCGGAAGACGTCCGGGAATCTGCAGAAGACGGAAGATACTCGACGGTAAATGCGGAACTTTTGAGATGGGTCGGAGAAAGGAGACGGCGGATCTCGAGCTCCTTGCCGATAATGACGCTGCGGAGGGTGCCTGCTACTTTCAGGCGGACGATACGGCCCGAAGCGCCGCGTTCGAGCGGGATCAGGGCGGTTATTTCTCCGATATCGATGCCGGAACGGGCGGCAAAAAGAGCAGAAAGCTCCTCGCGGGTGTATTCGACCTGCCAGCGGTACCAGTCCGCCGTTTCAAGGTCGTATGAGTTCAGGACCTGTTTCAGGATTTCATCGGTGGCACGGCCGCAGAACGGGTCCGGCCTGGCCTGCAGGTAATCATAGTCACGGTCTTCCCAGCAGGAACCGAATCTCTCGGTCATCCCGCCGCAGCATTTCGAGAACCGGGTGTCGCAAACCTCTCCGCCATACGTAAGAATCTGTCCCCAGGTCTCATCCACGGCACATTTGGCGGTCGGATCGGCAGCCCGGGTAAGCCCCTGGTACCGCTGGCAGTGGTCATCCGCACAGACATCGAATTTCCCGTGGGCTTCGCTGCCGTACCATCTTATCATTTCCTCCGCGCCCGTTTCATCTCCGGTTTCCTTCTTTTCCCCCTCTTTCCTTTCTCCGCAGGCTGCACCGCTTCCCGTACGCAGCATCCGGCGCACTATCCATGACCGCGAAATGACGGCATGCGCCTTCAGGAACTCCGGCGGGGCGGTGGATTTCATCTCGGAAGATATCACGCTTACCAGATAGTCCTCCATGCCTATCACATTGACCGCCGTCAGACGGTCCTCTTCCACTATGATTTTCAGTGCCCCGGCGAACTGCTGCTCTTCCTGCCTTTCCCAGTGGAAGCCTACGCCTATCGTGACCCCGAAAAGCCGGAAAGACGGCTCTGCAAACATCGTCGAGAGAGTCCTGGCTTCGAAAAAGAGTTCGTCGTAAAGCGAGCCGTCGTACTCTATCTTGCCGTCATTGTATTTTGCCTTGCGCGGCCCTGCGCCGTCCGACAATATCTCGAAGACAATTTCCGGAGCGGACATAATTCCGACAGAGACCTCTTTCTGGGTGCGTGTCAGCCTGTCTGTTATCATTTTCTCGGTCCCGCGGTCCAAAGCCACTTCCGTCAGCAGTTCCGTAATCGCGGCGGACCCCGCCTTTTCGAATTCTCCGGCTACCGGAACGACGAGACAGCCTGCCATGTCGGCACACCCGGGGCTCACGGTCAGATGGTCTTCGCCTTCGGAAAAATAGTGGTGCGACCTGTGCGCCGAGCGGAAGACTACTACAGAGCGGAATTCTCCGGAAGCGTACCAGACGAATACATTGCATTTGGGCTCCGTAAAGGTTTGCGCAGAGGGTTTCATACAGTACCCGGCACAGTCCAACAGGCGGTAGAAAAGCTTGGCCACCGATTTGGAAGCCGTGCCGCGGATAGCGAAGATGCCCGGCAGGTATTTTTCATACAGGAACAGTTCCGCATCGAGGTTGGCGGCAAGACGGCGCAGCGGGGATGATGCCTGCGCCCCGGGCCGGTCTTCAGGTACGGGACGTGCGGCAGCCAGGCTTCCGAGAAGGGTGTCGATGTCATTTTCGAGCGGCATCTGGCCCTTGGATGCAGCCTGGAAGTGATGGTGGTCAGGGGCGGAGGCCCCGCATTCCGGACCGTTGTAGAAAACGGTAAAGCCCGGAAGGGCACGCGAGATGTCGAGCATATCCACATACCGTCTCCAGATGGACTGCGGAGTATGCTCTTTCATAGCTATGACAAGATGGTTCCTGAATATGGGATAAGGGTTCAGGAGAATGTCGTATTTCCGGCCCTTACGCCCTTCGAAATCCAGACTGAACTGCTCCGGAGGCCTGTTTGAGGAACACAGAAAGCATTTTCTGCGCTTCACTGCCTCCGGGTCGACTTTTGCAGCCGACGAGACTATCCTGGCAGGGTTGTGCTGGAGGATGACCTCGAGACCGCCCGCCATGACGGTTTTGGTTCTGACATCGCGCAATGCCCGGAAATTCCCGCAGGCCAGCGGCCACACCGACAGCTGGTCGTTTATGAATTTTTCAATATCCACTTTCACTTCTTCAATCCAGTCAGGCTTTCATCGTCCGGATCCCGACTCAAAGGTTCATATCCGAGAGCCGGCATTCATCTTTATCCTGGCCTCCAATTCCACGGTTCTGAGCCAGTCCTTGTACGCATTGTTCGCATTGACCTTTTCAATGTCGAGGGCCGCATCGGAATTCCCCTCCCAACGACGGCAGAAATACAGGACGTCGTAAATCCTGCCGATACGGTATTCACGGCTGATTCTCAGGCCCATGGCATAGTCCTCGCCATAGCTCGTATTCGGAAAGCCGAATTCCCGCACTACGGATGTACGGAACGCACGTGGTGCGCCGAGCCCGTTGATTCTCAATGCGTTGTTAGGGCCGTTAGTATCAGTCCATTCCCTGTGGTCTATTATGCCGGGAGGTATCGGGGACAGCGAAAAGTCCGTCATCAGGTAAGAGCCTATGACCATCGCGCAGTCCTGTTTCCCGAACTCCGCCACTATCCTTGCAAGGACGTCTTCGGAAGAATAGACGTCGTCGCTGTCCAGCTGGACCGCGAATTCCCCGCAGCTGTCGTGGTGTATCGCCGTGTTCCAGCAGCCTCCGATTCCGAGATCGGTGCGTTCGGGGATGATGTGGATAAGGCGTGGATCCCTGGCAGCAGCCTCCGCAAGGATTTCAGAAGTGCCGTCAGTGGAATGGTTGTCGACGGCTATGACATTGTAGCTGAAGGGGCATTTTTGGGAAAGGGCGCTGCGCACGGCATCACCGACCGTACGGGCCCTGTTGAATACGGGAATGATGACGGAAGCCGTGACCGGGAAACTTTCTCCGGAGCCATTGCCGGCAGCACCGGCCTCCGCACGGATTCCGGGAACCGCCGCACCGGGCCCTCCTGAAAAGGCCGGCCTGTGGCAGGAAGTGTCGATGTAGGCTCCGATCCTTTTCAGATGGCCGGTACAGATGCGCTCCATTTCCATCTGGGCTTCGCGGTTTTTCGGATCGACATAGTCGAACTGCTTTTCCCCCGATTTCCTGAGATCCCCGGCCACGCAGGTGTACAGGTATTCCCTTATATGGACTATTTTCCCCATCTCCAGCCGCAGGGCATACAGTGCGCCATAGCGGCAGTCGTCCGGAATCCGCGCCACGGCATCTCTGAATGAAGACAGACGGAACAGCAGTACCGGACCGAAATCGAAATCATCCCGCAGCGCCCCCTTCTGGCAGTCAATCAGGGGATGTTTGCGGACAACGGCATTGCCGGAGGCGTCGTACACCTTTTCACAATGGTCTGCATAGACCATGTCCGCCCCCGAATCTTCCGCCACGGACACCATCCTGTCAAGAGCCGGATATCCCGCTTCAACAGGGCTGTCCGTAAGGCACAGCAGGATATAGTCTTCAGTTGCAGCCTCAGCTATCCCCTCCAATGTCCCCGAAGCCCTGAAAGACGCACCTCCGATAACCGAAGTCCGGACAAAAGTGTCTCCTCCTGCCAACGATGCTACCGTCGAGGCAATATCCTCCAATGGCATACGGGGTAAAAAACAATCTATTCTACGCATATCATCCCGAGTGTCTCCGGTCAGGTCTGTCACAGCAAGGCCGTAAGCCGGTCCCTTATCCGGAGGTATTCCTGTTCAAAGTTAGGGGTAAAGACCGATTTTCCAAAGTTTTCTTCGATTTCTTCAAGGTCCCAGAAACGTCCCTCGTCGATCTCCTCCGTATCCGGATGAAGGGTAAAATTGCCGATAGCGGCAAAGACATTGACCAGTTCTTTCTCCACTTCGGATTCGAAGACATAGCTCATAATGCGGACAGGATTGAACTCGCTGAAGCCGAGTTCCTCGGAAGCCTCCCTGTAAAGGGCCTCGATGATGCTTTCTCCATAGTCGACATGTCCTCCCACGGCAGTGTCCCATTTCCCCGGCTGTATGTCCTTGGCAGCCGACCTTTTCTGGAGATAGAGCCTGCTGAAGCGGTCCATGATGTGAAGATGGACCACCGGATGCAGCGGTTTCGCCCCGCTGTGGCAGTACCGACGGCTCGCCCTGCCCACAACCATTCCCGACGGCTCCACGACAGGAAACCATTCCCTGTCCTCTGCATATTCTTCTTTCGTCTCTATCGAAAACGGAGGCAGCACCGGCGCCACCTCATCGGGATAAACCAGTTCAAGCATATCTTTCGGCCAGTTTTGAAAATTTCCCGAATTTACGGAAATTTTTCCTACAAAATTCGTAATGTCATATCAATTCGCTACATTTGTAAAACAGCAAACACGACCGCCGATGAGAGACAAACAGAAAGACAAGATAGAATATATTGTAGTAATGATAGCAGAATTCGCAAAAGCCAAGCATCTGACAGAAAGCCAGGCCTATCGATATCTGCACCGTTTTCATGCCATAAGTTTTCTGGATAAGAACTACAATATCGCCCATACTTTGAGAATGGAAGATGTCATTGAAGATATCACCGCATATTGCCGCCGACATGGAGGGGCGATAGTATGATACTGTACCACGGTTCGACTGTCGAAATAGAAAAAATCGACTTATCAATATCAAAGCCCAACAAGGATTTCGGGAAAGGTTTCTATCTTTCCGACGATGAACGGCAGGCCTATGAAATGGCTGAATATAAAGCCATGCAGTTGGACATGACTCCTGTCGTGACAGCGTTTGAATTTGATGAGAAGGTATTGTCAGGCTCGGATTATCTTGTAAAACAGTTTACAGAGTACAGTAAGGAATGGGCAGAATTCGTGTTTGCGAACAGGAGTAATCTTGCCGGAGAGTCCCCGGTACATGATTATGATATAGTTTATGGGCCGATTGCGAATGACCGTGTAGGATTACAGATCCGCAATTATATGGAGCACAATATCGACCTGCCGACATTTCTGGAACGGTTGAAGTTTATGAAAGGCATTACATTCCAATACTTTTTCGGAAGTGAACGCGCCTTGAAAACATTAAAGAAGATATGACAGGCTCTGAATACATGATGGAGTGTCTTGTAAAAGACCTGACCCTGCTGTTAATGGAACGTCGTAATATGGATCTTGAAACGGCGTTGAATACATTATACACTTCTGATACGTTTTCCAAACTGAAAGACAAAAGAACCGGGCTATACTTTCAAAGTCCGGGCTATGTCTATGATTTTCTTGAAAAGGAAATCGAGACCGGAGTTATGGCGTAGGAGGGGACAAGGAAAAATAAAACCGCAGCGGGGTACGTGTATGCCGCTGCGGTTCTGTGACAATGACGATGTGATCGCGTCCGGGACGGGTCAGAGCTCGTCTGGGGTTCTGTCGTCGGTGATGACCCAGACTTTCCTGGCTCCGAGGTCGAACCAGATGTTGCAGGTCGTGGCTTCGTCGAGACCTCCGATAACAATATCATCTCCCGAGGCGAGATTTGATGATACCGATGCTCCTTCAACACTGTCAGCAGAAACAGTAACAGAAGCACTGTTTGCTCCTCCGAAATTATATTTGTCCCAACAAGTGTCCAGAATGATCTTGAACTTGTTGCCATCGGCAGCCTCGACATTTTTCGCTACAAAGTATCCATCCGACATTTCCATATCGATTGCGGTCTCGGCATTCCAGGCATTCCCGCCGACTTCTCCGCAGACTCCGAAGCCAGGGGTCTTCCCGGGTTCCATAACATAAATATATTTTTCATTGTAGCTTAATTGGTCTACGTAAATGTCATATCGGCCTGCTTCAGGGACACTCATATTGGCTCCGCCGACAGTCATTTTTGCCCCATAGTTCACATAAACAGGTCCGCCGAAATTCTGACTGTCATCAGTTGAAAATCTTATCCTGAAACCTTCGTTATTGTTTGTATCGAATGCCGGCAACACGACATTCTTGCATGAATACAGACCGCGGGACTCTGTCATATCTATCCAGGAATTTCCCCAGGCCAATTCCGATGAGTAGAAAATAAAGCCCTGCGGAACATTATAAGCATCCATAGCCGAGCCGAATGCCTTGACAGTGCCCGGCCTGAGGGTGATATTTGTCGGAGTGAATTTGACAGGGCCCTTGCCCTCGGCATTCAGGACAGTGATCTTAAAACCTTCAGTATATTCGCCAGGAATAAGGAAGATGTTGAATATTGTCTCCTCAGTGGTGGAAAGCTGAGTGCCGTTGCAGTCGAGAGTAACCGAACTTGAAGCACCTTCCGCCGCGGAAAGGACAGGTGTATCGCCGTTGAAACCCACGGTAGCCGCGCCTGCAATGCCATGGCCGTCTACGGATTCTATCTTTATGGTATTCACCGTCATATCACCTTTCAAAGGCAGACTGAGGACGGTGGCGAGGTTGTCGAAAAGGTAGTTCGTGCCGTCAACAGTTTTGGCAGCCATAGGGTAACCGGCAGAGAACCCGTCCGGAGCGTAGGTCTGGTCGGCGTCGACTGTTACGGAAACTGTTCCGTCGTTGAGGTCTGAAGCGGATACAGGATAAAGTGCATAGGCAGTCATTTCCTCTGCCGGGGTCTCGGCTATTTCAAAAGAACCCTCGGTCGAGCCTTCACCGGATGCAAGAGTATAGGTGTAGGCTTTGCCGCTTGCTCCGAAAAGGGAAATGGCATCGCCCTGTGCCCAATGTATGGCAGTGCCGCTCAGAACGGTTTTGGTGGCCGCCTTGGATGAAGCCGAAATGACAGACTGAGGCGCAAAATATGCAGTTTCATTTTCCGCCCCCCCCTCTGCGTTTTCCTTGTTGCAGCTGAAAGACAGTACCGAGGCAGCTGCAAGAACCGATACGAATAAAATCTTTTTCATTGTTCCTGTGTTTTCCGGTTAAACTTTTACTGCCACATTATGGATTCGTCATCCTGCTGCAGTTCCTGTGTTCCGAAAGCCGACTCGCCGGAAGTCGCCGCAAAGCCGCTTTCCACCGCTATGCTATCCTCGGAGATTTCCGGGGAAACATAGCCGCCGTTTTTCTTTAATTCTTTCTCTTTCATTGTTGTTTTGGTTTTTATGTTAATATATTGATTTTTATTTGTTTCCTAAACAGCAGATCCCTCGGCTGCGCTTCGCTCCGCTCGGGATGACACCATGCAGGACATTCAGGATACCGCTGGGCAAGACGCTCGGGATAACCTGCGGCGGCATGTTCGGGCAACATTGCACAGATGCCTGAAACAGATCCCTCGGCTGCGCTTCGCTTCGCTCGGGATGACACCCTGCAGGACACTCGGGATGACATTGGGCAAGGTATTCGAAATGACACCGGGGAGGATACTCCGAATGACCTGCGGCAGGAGAGGCATAGCGTTGACGACAGCGAGCACTGTTGCCCCCGCCAGGGGGTGTATTTCTGTGCGAGCGTCGTCAACGCTATGCCGACGCCCAAAAAGAACCATCGTCACGCTACGCCATCGCCACCAACCTTACAATTCCCGAATAGAAACCGCAAAACCGCCACCGGGAGCCAGATACATCTTCAGCGACGACTTCGAAGTCACCTTCTTCGTCGAAATAGTGTATGCCTCCGCATTTGTCTTATAGTCCGCATCCTTTGCATCGGCATATATCTTAGCCTCATACTTCTTTCCCGGCTCGAGGAAATCCAGAGCGAACTCCAGAGTCCTCGCATTCTCGTCCGTCACCCCGCCGACAAACCACTCCGGACGGGACGCGGCATCGGAAGCCTCTGGCTTCGCCTTTCTGGCCACCACGATATAGTCCCCAGGCTCGGCAAGCAAATAACGGCTCTCGGACCAGTCAACGGCCACATCCTTGATGAACTGGAACGCATCCATCCTCTCGGCATAATGCTCCGGAAGATCGGCAGCCATCTGCAGAGGAGAATACAGCACCACATACAGGGCAAGCTGGTTCGCAAGAGTAGAATTCACATGAGAATGGTTGTTCGGATTCAACTTCTCGATATCCATCACGAATATGCCCGGCGTATAGTCCATCGGGCCGCCCTGCAGCCTGGTGAACGGAAGCAGTGTCACGTGATGCGGCTTGGTACCGCCGAATGCCTGGTACTCCGTGCCTCTGGCCGACTCGTTGCCGATAAGGTTCGGATAAGTCCTGCAAAGTCCCGTAGGCCGTACCGCCTCGTGGGCATTGACCATAATATGATGCTCTGCAGCCTTTTTCACGGCATAAAGGTAATGGTTGTTCATCCACTGCCCGTAATGGTGCTCCCCGCGAGGGATGATGTCGCCCACATAGCCGCTCTTGACGGAATTGTAGCCGTACCTGTTCATCAGGTCATAGGCAGCATCGAGGTGTCGCTCATAATTCCGCACCGAAGAAGACGTCTCATGGTGCATCATCAGCCGGATACCCTTGGAATGAGCATATTCATTCAGAGCCTTGATGTCGAAATCAGGATACGGGGTCACGAAATCGAAGACATAATCCTTGCTCTGCCCGAACCAGTCCTCCCAGCCGATATTCCAGCCCTCTATCAGCAACTGGTCGAAACCGTTGTCCGCAGCAAAATCGATGTAACGGCGGACATTGTCGTTGTTGGCAGCATGCCTGCCGCTCGGAGGCAGGGCCTTATAGTCTGTCGAATCAAGTTTGACGGAAGAAATATCGGTGTAGGCCCAGCTGCTCTTTCCGGTAATCATCTCCCACCATACGCCCATGTATTTCACAGGCTTGATCCAGGACACATCCTCGTATGCACAAGGCTCGTTCAGATTCAGTATCAGACGCGAAGCCAGGATGTCCCGGGCATCGTCAGTCACCATAACCGTACGCCACGGAGTCTTGCAAGGGGTCTGCATATAGCCTTTCCAACCCTTGGCATCGGGAGTCAGGTGCGACACGAACACGAAAGTCTCGTCGTCAAGGTCGAGATGCATGCAGGAATAGTCCACAAGGGCCGCTTCGTGGATGTTGATATAAAGCCCGTCGTCGGTCTTCATCTGCAAGGCAGTCTGCACACCGGTGGAAGAGAACGGTGTCTGCGATGAATTAGGGGTAACGGCCGACGGCATAAGTCCGCGGATTTCCGAAAGGCGGGACTCCACATAATCATACTCCTGGGTGTCATAGTCGCCCGGAATCCAGAAAGCCGTGTGGTCGCCCGTCATAGCGAACCGAGTCAGCTCCTCCTTGATGACGAAATACTTCAGATTCTTCTGCTGAGGGAACTCGTACCTGAATCCGAGACCGTCGTCATAAAGACGGAACCTCACCACCATCTCCCGATCCGTTCCGTACTGCCTGAGGGTCACAGCCATCTCGTTGTAATGGTTCCTGATGGAGGATTCCTCGCCCCAGACAGGCTCCCAGGTCTCGTCGAAAGTGCTCCTGGCAACCTTCTCCACCTTGAATCCGTCATAAAGAGACTCAGGCTCTCCCACCCGGCCCCTTTCTATTTCCTCCCCGAATTCAAGTTCAGGCAGTTTCCCTCTCAGTTCAAAGCCCATAGTGCTCGGCAGCACGGCGTTCTTGTCCTTGAAATCGAGCCAGTAGCAAGGCTCTCCCCTCTCGGTCACGGTAAATTTCAGAGAAATGTCTCCGTCGGGCGAAGAAAGGGTTTCTACCCCTGCCGGGGCAATGTCCTGAGCCGACAAGGTGGCCGCGGCAGCGGCCAATGAAGCGGCGATGGATAAAATCGATTTGATTTTCATTATGATCATTTTTACAGTTTATGTTTCAATTATATTGTTCATCAGGCAGATCCCTCGACTTCGCTCGGGATGACACCTGGGCAGGACATTCCGGATGGCACTAAGCAGGACATTCCGGATAACCTGCGGCGGCATACTCGGGATGACATTGCACAGATGTCTGAAACAGATCCCTCGACTGCGCTTCGCTCCGCTCGGGATGACACCAGGCAGGACATTCCGGATGGCTCCGAGCAAAGCACTCGAGATGACCTGCGGCAGGAGAGGCATAGCGTTGACGACAGCGAGCACTGTTGCCCCCGCCAGGGGGCGTATTTCTGTGCGAACGTCGTCAACGCTATGCCGACGCCGACAAAAACGCCGCCAACGCGATACCGACCCGGCCAAAACCATCGTCGACGCGATACCGACGCCGACAAACCGTCGTCAACGGGAATACTCTACAATAAGTACCTGCCGCGGCCCCACCACCGTAGAATCCGACACCTCGACAGATTCGCCCGTTATGACATCGCGTCCGCCGTGCAGTCCGCCCGTAATCTCTGCATAATGCGACCACGGGACATGCTTCTTCCCCCGCGAATTGTTGATATAGACGAAAACAGCATCCGTCGCATCATACCGGAAATAAGCATAGGTATTGTCCCGTGTCATAAAATGAACCGTCTTCCCGTCATGAATCACCTTTTTGGTCTTGCGCCACTGAAACAGTTTCCTGGTATAGTCGTGAAGCTCCGCAATCTGTCCCTGCGGCACCGGCTTTCCGTCAGTGGAAACACACGCTGCCGCACGGCCCTCCTCACTGAAAAAATCGAGACTGTCACCAGCCCATCCTCCAGGAAAATCCACCCTCAGACCCCCATGACCCTGAGAACGGTCCTTAGAGACGAACATCATCTCGTCACCGTAGAAAATCTGCGGAATCCCGCGCATGGTCGCCATCATAGCCATCACTATCCTGAGCCTGTCCGGATTATGCCTCAGCACGTCTCCGATTCTGTCGATGTCGTGGTTCCCGGCAAAGATAAGCATCTTCGAAAGATCGTGATATACAAAATCATGCGACAGACAGTCATAAATACGGACCATCCCCTCTCCCCAGTTGTGGGAATCGGTAGGAACCCCGCGCCCGATAGCCTCCTGCAGAGGAAAATCCATAATCGAAGGCAAGTGCGAATCGAATCCGTCCTTATTTCCGTTCCCGCCCTGCCAGTAGGCAAGCTGCGGGATAGAAGAAGTCCAGCACTCGCCCACGATATTGAAGCCTGGATATTCGTCCAGGACAGCCGCACACCATTCGCTCATCGGGACCTTCTCATTGTACGGATAGGTATCCACCCTGAAACCGTCCAGCCCGGCGTATTCGATCCACCACACTGCCCACTGCTTGAAATAATCGAGGACAAACGGATTGTCAAGATTCATATCCGGCATCGACGGTACGAACCAGCCGCTCTCCTGCAGGTTCAGGTCGTACTTCGAAGCGTTGGGATCCATATTCGTCGAAAAACATACATTCGTACCGGTGTACTCGTCGAACTGATGTATCCAGTCCCTGAAAGGCAGATCTTCCATCCACCAGTGCGCCGTACCGCAATGGTTCGTGACGACATCCATTATCACCTTCAGTCCCTTTTCGTGTGCCATAGAGACAAAGTCGCGATATAGTTCATTGGTCCCGAAACGGGGGTCGATATGATAATAGTCCGCACAGGCGTAGCCATGATAGGAACCCTCCGGCTCATTGTCCAGAAGCAGCGGCGTCGGCCAGATCGCGGTAGCCCCGAGATCCGCGATGTAGTCAAGATGGTCGACAATACCCTGGATGTCACCGCCATGCCGTCCGAAAAACGCGTCGCGATCGGCTTTTTCGGCAGTGTCCGTGGTAGAATCATTCGTCGGGTCACCGTTTGCAAAACGGTCAGGCATAATAAGATAGATCATATCGGCCGTCGTAAAGCCTTTCCGCGAAGCAGAGCCCGCGGTACGGGAAGCGATCTCATACGGGTATCTGAAACTCTCACCATCCCTGCTGAACACGAGCCAGTATGTTCCCGGAGCCGCATTCTGCGATACAGCCACGTCCACAAACAGGTAATTCGGGCTGTCAGCCTTGTGGATACCCGTCACCTTCACACCTTTCCCGCCTTCCACAGCTACCTCGAACGCAGAAATGCCTTCACCCTGGACAAGAAGCTGGAGAGGCGTCTTCATCCCTGTCCACCAGGACAAAGGCTCCACCCTCCTGACCTTACCGTCCGCTTCAGGCAGCGACGATACATCAGACACCGGGCCGGTTCCGCATGAAACCGCACCGGCAACAATAACTGAGGACATTAGTATTCTTTTTAACATTCTCGAAAGATACTATATTAACGTGAGTTCGATGAATATATATTAGTTATTAACACATTGATTATTAGGAAAATAGCGAAAGTTTTTGTATATTTGAATAAGACAATAAACATCAAAACAACAAAAACAATCGCTATGATGATCACCGAGGACGAAA
>CASFLY010000090.1 GCA_949295645.1 uncultured Bacteroidales bacterium
CTGGCCTTCTCGTCGCGCGAGCCGACACAGTGCACGAAGCCTATGGCATTCATCCCGCTGTCGTCTATTCTTTCGTCCTTCCCCGTATTGAACCATTTTTCCAGATCCCTGTTCGTCATCACCTGGTCGTAGACCCCGTAGCCGTATTCTTCCTTTTTCGAGGCGTCGAAAACGGAAAAGCCCGTAGTGACGAGGATGATCCGGGTAATGATGGATATGCCGTTGGACAGCATAATATTATAGCTGTCCTTAAGTTTGTTGACGAAGGAGATTTCCGTATTCAGGAAAATATTGGCTTCGGCCGCACCGGCAATCAGCCGTCCTGTCACGTCCTTTGCCGGGGTCATGTCCGGGAACAGGCAGTTCCAGTCGGAAACATGTCCGCCGAGATGATCGGTCTTTTCTATGATGATGGGCTTGTAACCGAGGTCGATAAGCCTGCCCGCAGCCTCCAGTCCGGCGATGCCGCCGCCTATTATTACTATGTTTTCTTTCATATCGTGTCGTTTGACGGATACATAAAACGGCCGATTCTAACAGCATCTGAGCACTCCGGGCAGTTCCGGACGTTTCAGATCCTTTTCGTTGAGCCCCTTGTATTTTTCCTTGGGGTCGTATTCTATGCCGAGCTTGTCGAGAAGCGGCTCCACCGCCACCTGATGCAGCTGCAGGCCGATGTCCCAAGGGTTGTAGCCAAGTACCAGCGACGCCACTTCCTCGTATGTGAGGACAGGAATCCCGTAGCCGTTCTCCCCGTATGTCTTTCCTTCGGTTTCGGCAATGACATACTGCCACCTGTCCATGAAATACGGGCAGCCGGGGCAGTTGGTGATAATGAAATCCGGGTGGTACGGCTCCATGGATTCGAACTTCTTGTATGTATTCGATACCGAATAGCCCCTGTTTGCCTTCACGTGGTACTGGCGGAAACCGTAGCCGCAGCAGTGGCGTCTTTCGGGGTAGTCTATCACATTCCCGCCCCAGGCTTCGATCATCCCGCAGAGCACATACGGGTACTCGGCTCCGCCGACACCCTTGGACGGGAACATTTTCGAGTAATGGCAGCCGATGTGCTCCACTACCCGCAGCGGTTCTCCGGTAAACCTGTTTATCAGGCGGTATTTGGCCCTTGCGGCTATCTCGTTGCGGTATTTGTAAATGAGGTCGCTGGCATGCGCCAGGTATTTCGGAACCTTGAATTCCCTTTTGCAGGCTTTCCAGAGCAGTTCCCTGATGCGGGTCTCAAGCTCGGGAAACTCCCTCCATGTTTCCATGATCTCCGCATAGTTCCCGAACGAGGTGATGCAGGAGGCGACGTAGTTTTCGTAGCCGGCTTCCGTCATCAGTGCGAACTGGCGGGCGACAATGGTCATGACCGTTTCCTGCGGGATAGTGTCGCAGTGGTAGGCGATGCCTCCGCAGGTGGTATGGTATTCCGTTTCGAAAAAGTCCTTGTCCAGTACGTTCCGGCATATTTCCAGGAACATTTTCTCGGCTCCCGGAAAGAAATTCTGCCTGATGCAGCTCCTGACGTAGAACCAGCGGTCGTCAGGAATTTCCTTCTGGTAGTCGGCCCAGATC
>CASFLY010000091.1 GCA_949295645.1 uncultured Bacteroidales bacterium
AAATAAATCAATACCTTTGTAGTGCTGCATCGTTGTTACCGAAATCGCTGTACTCTTGTTACCGAAAATGATGCATCATTGTTACCGATTCTGATGTACTCCATTTTACCGAAAATGATGTACTTCTCGTTACCGATTACAACAGGCAATTTCAAATGATGCCTGGGGTGCTATCGCCACCTGGCTCAAAAGCGAAATGCAGGCATTGCATATATGACCCCGGCAACATAATTTATCAAGATATAATTCAAAATGAAAGTATGAAACAAATTATTATCGGTATAGTATTGTTCTATGGACTTATATGCAATGCGCAACCATCAGAACAAATTGACACTCTCAAAATCAAATCCGTAATATATCAGTCAGATACATTAATTAAAGAAAACTGGCCTGCGGAAGCAATATTCAAATCCAAGTCAGATTTTCATATAGGAAATATGAAACTTGAAATTGCTGATATTCTCGCTGAAAACAATTATATATTTTATATTGTTTCGGATTCAAACGGTAATTTTAATACATTGGAATATATTATAAATAAAAGTGGGACTATAAATATCAAGTTTTCAGACTATGAATTTGTATGCTATACTAAAAATCAAACTAAAACCGTAGTATTAGATGCAAACCCTTCATTTATGGGAGGCGATGCCAATGCTTTTGCCGTTTGGGTAAATCAAAGTCTCGTATATCCTGAACTTGCCAAAGAGAACGGTGTACAGGGACGTGTAATCCTGGAGTTCACTATAAACACTGATGGGTCTGTTTCTGATGTAAGTGTTCTCAGTGGTGTAGACCCATCTCTTGACCAGGAAGCTGTACGGGTCGTATCAAGTTCTCCGAAATGGACGCCTGGAATACTGGATGGAAGACCGATAAGAGTTACTTATACATTCCCATGTGTTTTTCAATTGCGATAATATGATTTTCCATTCATAGATGCTGCGGTCAGTATTCCATTCTCAAATGGCATATTTTATTGGAGAAAAATGGAAAAATCCCATTTTTCTCCAATAAAATATCCGGGTTACGGATATTTTTCCCTACTTTTGCTCTATGATCATACATAGAAGCAAATACTTAAGTGAGTTGAGAAGCGTAATGCACAACGGAATGATTAAGATCATTACCGGAGTGCGTCGTTGCGGGAAATCCTACCTTTTGTTCGAACTGTTCAAAAAATACTTGCTTGAAAATGGCGTGGACGAAAAACATATCATTCAAATTGACTTGGAAAGCCGACGCAACATACAACTCAGGAATCCTGATGTGCTGTTGGAGCACATCGACAACCGCATTACGGATGATTGTTTTTACTACATCTTATTGGACGAAATTCAAATGGTCCAGGAGTTCGAGGATGTGCTCAACAGTTATCTGAAAGTGAAAAATGCCGATGTATATGTAACCGGCAGCAACAGCCGCTTCTTATCCAGCGATGTAATAACTGAATTTCGTGGACGCGGATATGAAATCAGGGTCCATCCGCTGAGTTTTTCAGAATTTCTTAAAGCAAAACAGCATGAGAGCGAACTTTCAGCACTGCAGGACTATATGATATATGGCGGACTGCCGCAGATTGCGTTTTTTTCAACCAGAGAGGAGAAGGAAAAGTATCTGAAGTCATTGTTTCAAGGCACCTATATCCGCGATATAAAAGAACGCTACGGCATCAGGAATGATGACGATTTAAGTGAGCTTATAGACATCATTGCTTCCAGTATCGGATGCCTGACAAATCCGACCAATCTTGAAAACACATTCAAATCAGTAAAAGGTCACAGTATTTCAGATACCACCATACAGAGTTATCTTGGTATGTTGCAGGATGCGTTTCTGTTGGAAAAAGCTGTCCGGTATGACATCAAGGGAAAGCGTTATATCAATACACCGTCAAAATATTACTTTGAAGATACAGGGCTGCGCAATGCCCGTTTGAATTATCGGCAGATTGACAGCGGGCATCTTATGGAGAATATAATATACAATGAACTCCGTATCAGAGGTTATTCTGTCGATGTGGGACAAGTGGAAGTCCGCAAAACAAATGATGACGGAAAGAAAATACGGAAACTGCTGGAAGTGGACTTTATCTGCAACAGGGGCAACAAACGCATGTACATCCAATCGGTGCTTGATATGCCTACGCAGGAGAAAATCGAACAGGAGACCAATTCTCTACGTCATATAAGAGATGGATTCCCTAAAATCATCATAACCGGAGGTTTGACGCCGTCTTATGTAAATGAAGATGGCATATCGATCATTAATGTCATTGATTTCCTAAAAGACACGGAAGGTTTTTCGCTATAGGTCCGATACTCATGTAAAAACATTATTATGTGTGCGTATAAAGAGTTATTTGAAAACATGAGTGATATAATGGTCTGAACAGTCTGGTATTTTCTTATCCGTTGCCCGTTCTCATGCAAGTTTCTTATAAAAAGTTGATAATCAGATAATTACACAAGTGCGCTGCAAATATACGCAGAAGCCGAGAGCAATGCAAGAGGCTGAGGGAATATGCGAACTTGTTCGCAATATGACCGAAGTCTTTTGCATTGCCGAGGCGTGAACAGTATATGTGGACAAAGTCCAAATATACGCAGAACTGAGAGCAAAGAAAATAAATTTTCTTTGCCGAAGTGCCACAGTATAACCTTACGAAACGACCTTCCAGTCCTCGATGCGACGGTTTTCTTTCGAGAAGGAGACGCCGATTCTGAACAGTTTGCGTGTATCTGCGGCGAACGGTCTGGCATATCCCTTCTCCTCGATCTGCTGCAGTGCGGCATCCGCGGAGGAGCCGGTCTTGATTTCCATGATGTAGACATAGTCCCCGGTCTGCAGGAGAATGTCGATGCGGCCGTTGCTGGTCTGCTTTTCGGTCTGGACATATTCCCCGAGGAGTTCGAAGATGATGTACATGGCATATTGGAAGTCCTTCTCGGAATCGCCCTGTATCTGATAGTTCGCCCGGGCGAAAATCCCTTCGAGAATCTGCATCATATCTTCGGGCCTGCCCTCAGTCACGGCCTTGTATAATTTGGAAATCAGGACATTCCCCTCTTTCTCCCGGACAGGGACATAGCAGGCCAGAAGCATTTTCATGAAACCTTTCCTGACTTCCATGTTGGGGAAGCCGAGGCTGTAGATGCCGAACATTTCATCGAAAGACCTGATGGTCAGGTATCCGCTTTGGTAAAGGACAGGAATCGGGTCGTTTATATAGTCGTTCACACCGGAAATCATGTCCATATCTATCTCCACATCATTGTCAGCAATCCGCCTGATATCATAGTCCGTCTGTTTCAGCATTTTCACGAGGAAAGTCGGAGTGCCGGTCTCGAACCAGTATTCCCGGAATTTGTTCGAGGCGAAAGTGTTCAGGAGGCTGAACGGGTTGTACATCCCGACAGTGTCTTCGCAGAAATGATAACCGTCGTACATTTCGGCCAGTTTTTCATAGCACTGCTCCTCGGTAAGGCCGTTGGCGGCGGCAAGTTCCCCGACACTTTCGGGGAAATACGTGTGCAGGTCCTTTTCGCTGATGCCGCAGATGTCGGCATACTGAGGCAGCATCGAAATGTCCCTGAGGTTGTTCAGGCCGCTGAAAACGCTGAGTTTGCCGATTTTGGTCACTCCGGTCAGGAAGCCGAACTTTATGCAGCCGTCCATGGCCTTCAAGACGCTGTAGAAACCCTGCAGGGTCTTTCTGTAGTATTCCTGAAGGTCAGGATTGTCGAGATTGTCGATAAGGGGTTTGTCGTACTCGTCTATGAGGACCGCGACCTGGCGTCCGGTTTTTTCATAAGCGGCTTTTATTACTGCCTGAAAACGCAGGCCGATAATGTCCGTCGTGGCTGTAACTCCATATGCGGCCTCCCATTCGGACAGCTTCTGTCCGAGCACTTCCGGAAGTACTTCCTTTGCATCGTATGTCACACCGCTCAAATCGATATGCAGGACAGGATATTCCGTCCAGTTGTGCTCCACCGAATCTATCGCCAGACCTTTGAAAAGTTCTTTTTTGCCCAGCAGATAAGCCTCCAGGGCAGAGACCAGCAAACTTTTCCCGAACCGTCTCGGACGGCTCAGAAAATAATATTTTCCTGACGACACAAGAGCATGTATCTTGTCCGTCTTATCTATATATACGTAATCGCCACTACGAAGACTTTCAAAATCTTGGATTCCGATAGGGTACAGCATATTCCAAACTTTTTATCAGGCAGATCCCCCGCCAATTACAAATATACGCAGAAGCCGAGAGCAGAACAAATTTATTTGTTTTGCCGAGGCGCCACAGTATATGTAGCCGTCAGGCTAAATATAGCGATTAAGCGAGAACAAAGGCAAATTAATTTGCCTTTGTTCTCGCTGGAACCATTAACGCTGAAGCCGGACTATTTTGTGATGCCGACGGTTTTCAGGGCCTCGTCAAGAGAGGTGGCCGGGGTGCCGTTGTATCTGTTTTTCATAACACTCTGGTCTCCGGTGTCGACAGGAGCCGATTCGTCGTCGGAAGGAGAAAGGAGCTCTTCCTCGCTATTGCCGGGATTCAGCCAGTTGAGATCGGTTTCGTTGCTGTTCGAGTAGCAATTGTCAAACTTATTGTATCCTCCGCGCCACGCTCCGACAATATATCCGTTTCCATACATTTCGTCACATACATAAGG
Source organism: uncultured Bacteroidales bacterium (assembly GCA_949295645.1). GTDB lineage: Bacteria > Bacteroidota > Bacteroidia > Bacteroidales > UBA932 > Cryptobacteroides. Next base: position 4,683 of record CASFLY010000091.1, read on the forward strand.
CGCAGTATGATAAACTTTACACCACGCGACACAGTTTATGACAGTCAGGCCCCAGGTGTCCCAAGCCGAACCGACAATTCCGCCGGCGTTTACCCTGCCGTAAAGCTCTGCTGTAGAATACGATGTCTCTATCCCTGAATCATTCTCGGCAAAGCCGGCAATCCCTCCGGATGAATATGCGATGTCAGTAGACGTAATGCATCCTTCGCTATACGATTCCTTTACCCAGAATTTATTATCGCCGTTCTTCCCGGAAATCAAACCTGCAATGCCTCCGGCATAATACGTATTTGCACTATCACCGGTTCCTAATGCCGTCACATCACCGTACGATTTACACCCTGTGATCTCGCCGGACATTTCGCAGGAACCTGCAATACCGCCGGCTATCGTTCCCATGACATCCGCAGTAGACGAGCAGTACATAATTTTGCTGCCGTTGCGCATTATTCCGGAAATTCCGCCCGCGCCATACGCCGGAGAATCCGAATTCCCTATTCTACCGTCAGTGGTATAAGCATCCTGAGGCAATACGACTCTTGGTCCCGAAATACTCCCACCTGTAACAGAAACATTGCTAATTTCACTTTTTTCCGTGCGGTCGTCAAAACTCAGCAGCACAGAAGCCACAGTACCGGCAGATGTCGTATTGTCACTCTCTACCAGAGGGTTTTCGAAAACGACATCCGAGCATTTTCCTATAAGTACACCAAAGAAACTGGCATATTTCCCACTCGTACTCAGATTCGAGATTTTATGACCGTTGCCATCGAAATAAATCACAGGATAACTGTATGATGACAATGATTCCGGAGTCCATACCGGAGTCCACTCCACCCCCGACATATCGATGTCGGCGACAAGCGAAAAATACACTGACGGGGCGTCGGCAGCATCCGTATAGTCCAGGTCAAGGGCGCCGATGATATTCTTCATATTCTGCAGATCCTCCACGGAAGCGAGCTTGTAAGGGCTTGCCTCGGTGCCGGCCTCGGGTGCAGGGGCGGCCACGGAAGGCAGGACGGTCTTCACTCCCGCCTTGAAAGAGAGGGCGGAGCCGCTTACGACTTTCGACGAGCCCAGGTCGCCGTAATGGAACGTGATGATGACTCCGTCCCGGAGCTCCGCCGGATGTACGGTAAAGACGTAGGTGCCTGCGGCAATGGATTCTCCCGTAAGGGTGACGCCCTCATTTCCGGACACCGTAGAAGTCAGTTCCGGAACCTCGATGGAGACATTCCCTGCAAGAGCCTCGTCACCGCGACCCTGGATGGTGACCGAAGTCAGGGTACAGCCGTCCGGAACGGAAGTGATTTCCAGGGATGCAAGGGCGCAGAGGTTCCTGAAAATGAAGCTGCCGTCGGAAGCCACGGCTGCCGAAAGGTTTATTCCGCTGCCGAATGTGCCCTGGACTGCCGGCTGGGAAGCGGGAAGTGCAGCAGTGATGACCCCTTCCGCCATAGAAGCGGTCCCTGAATAAGGATAGACGGCGTAGTATGTCCCTGTCGGAACGGCCAGCCCGGAAAATACGGCCGACGAACCGTCGATGCCGGAGACTGTAAATTGTTCGTTTTCCACACCGTTGAACACGCTTATCGCGTCGTTTTCAGACCAGACGACAGTAAGCCCGTCTTCTCCGAGCTGCGTTTTCGTAGTCAACGGCAGGGCATCGCCGGCGGGCCGGCCATCGTTTCCATTCACGGCGGGAGCCGTGGCGTTAAAGGTCATTTCCACCTTTGAAACTTCATTCAGGGTGTTCTCATTGTCGTTTTCAGACATTTTCTCCGAACAGGAGACCGGCACTGCCGCTACGGCAGCTGCCGCCAGAATATAATTCAGCTTTTTCATAGTATTCACTCCCATTCGAAATCAGGTCTTTCCTCCGTGAATGATTCATGTTCTACCGAGTTGCAGAAACCGTTCTCGCACCCGGCGAAAACCGTCTCGATTGCGGGGCTTTCGTAATTACGCCCCCCCTTTGACAAGATATTCTTTTTCATTTTTCTGTAAAATTTCCAGGCCGGACCGGCGGATCACTGTCGTTCGGGACTATGGATCCGCCCGGCCTTATTTTATCATAATCTGAATTTTGCAGGCAGTTCCGGCATGGCGCCGTTCTGTGTGCAGACGTATGCCGAGACTTCCACTGCAAGATGGTGCGCGTCGTAAACGCTCTTTCCCTTGAGTATGGACGAAACGAATGCCGACGTAAAGGAATCGCCGGCCCCTACGGTGTCCACCACTGCGACCTTGGGCGTCTCCACGAAGGAGATGTTCCCCGGGGTAAAGACATAGCTGCCGTTCACGCCGCAGGTCAGGATGAGCATCTTAAGATTGTATTTGGCAAGCAGTATCCAGCACTTGTCCTCGAGGTCGATTCCCGGATAGCCAAAGAGACGGCTGACAGTCACCAGCTCCTCGTCGTTTATCTTCAGGATGTTGCACTTCGACAAAGACTTGCAGACAGTGTCCTTGTCGTAGAAATTCTGGCGCAGGTTTATGTCGAAGATCTTCAGCCTGCCGTCACCGTCCGGCATGTCGTCGAGGAAACGGTCGATGGTCTCGCGTGAAACGCTGCTTCTCTGTGCAAGAGACCCGAAACAAACGGCTTTCGTTCGCATAGCCAGGTCTTTCAGTTCGCTGGAATAAGGGATATTGTCCCAGGCCACGCCCTGCCTGATTTCGTAACGGGGCACACCTGCCGAATCGAGCTCGACCTGCACGGTACCGGTCGGATAGTCCACACAGGAGACATATCTGTCCAGGTTCTTGGTTTTCAGTATGTCGAGTATCTCCCGACCGAGCGGATCATTGCCCACGGAACTGACAGCATAGCTTTCAAAACCGAACTGAGACGCATGATAAGCGAAATTCGCAGGGGCTCCGCCCAATTTTCTACCCTCGGGAAGCATATCCCAAAGCAATTCCCCGAGGCCTACTACTATATCTTTCATTTCAAAAATGTTTTAGAAACGGTCCGGTACATTCAGGGCCGCCTCTTGCAAAAATAAGAATTATCCCCGTGCGGTCTTTATCCTGAAGCCGTAAAAAAGCAGGTACAGCGTACCGGCAAGCATCACGGCCACAGCCCCGGCCTGTCCCACTGCATCGCTCGCGAATCCCATCAGGAGAGGGAAAACCGTACCGCCGAAAAGGCCCATAATCATAAGTCCGGATATCTCGTTCTTCTTTTCCGGCATGTTCAGGAGAGCCTGGGAGAAGATGATGGAGAAGACGTTGGAATTGCCGTAGCCGACCAGTGCGATAGCCGTGTAGATGGCAGCCTGTCCCTGGCAGAAAAGCAGCATCACCATCGAAGCCGTCATCATAGCTATACTGATGAAGAAAAATATCTTCGGCGAGAGCTTCTGAAGAATCAGCGCCCCGGTCAGACAGCCTATGGTCCTGAAAATGAAATACAGGCTGGTAGAGAACGAAGCTTCCTCGAGAGTGAAGCCGAGCCTTTCCATCAGGATTTTCGGGGCTGTGGTGTTAGTGCCTACATCCACACCGACATGGCAGATGATTCCGAAAAAGCACAGGAGGATAAACGGCTTCCCGAGAAGTTTCAGACAGTCGCCGAAACCGGAAGCCTTGTCGGGTTTTTCCTCATCGATGGAAGTAAGGCCGAGCCACAGTACGGCAATGACGGCAATGATGCAGTAAATCGGGAAAAGCACTCTCCAGCCCAAACCGAGGGTAGGGATGGCCTGGGTGGCACCCCACATGGCGATATAAGGAGCGAGGAAAGAAGCTATCGCTTTGACGAACTGCCCGAAAGTCAGTGAACTGGCGAGCTTGTCGCCCTTGACGATGGTGCTGATGAGCGGATTCAGCGAAGTCTGCATCAGGGCGTTGCCTATGCCTAAGAAAGAGAATGCCAGAAGCATCGCGTAGTAACTGTCCCCGAATGAAGGGATAACCAGGGAGACAGCCGTCACGACGAGGCTGAGGAGGACTGTCTTTTTACGGCCGATCCTGTTCATCAGCAGGCCCGTAGGCACCGAGAAAATCAGGAACCAGAAAAAGACCAGGGACGGAAAGACGTTTGCCTGCGCGTCGGACAGGGAAAGGTCTTCCTTGACATAGTTGGAGGCGATACCCACAAGGTCGACAAAGCCCATTGCGAAAAAGCAGAGCATGACCGGAAGGAGTTTCGCGATGTTTGAAGTCTGTCTGTTCATTATGTCGTTAATAATATAATGTTATGTCGATAAAAATGTCTGTCATCGGGAAATGCCGGATGTTTCCGGGATGGGCCCGCGAACCGTCGGCTACGGGACGATGGGGTAAATGTCCAGAGAGGTGACGGTAAAGGAGCCGCGGTCGGAATAGAAGCCGAGACCCGAATAAGGCTCTGTCGGGAAAATGAGATTGGTCATCACGAATTCCCCGCCGTTGCCGAAGATTTCGACACTCGTCCTGTCGAAAAACAGCCTGAGGGTCATTTCCCCGTCCGTTTCCGCCGGTGCGGCCGTGACTGCCGCGAAATTCGCGTTGAATCCGGTCTCCCCGCTTTCCGTCCTGTCCGCGACGAACTGTCCGTGAGAAACATCGTAGTACATTTTCACCTGTTCCCCGGCCTTGTTGCCGAATACGATACCTATCTTTTCGGCTCCGTTGTTCCGGATTTTCATTTCCACCTCGAAGGCTCCCCCGTCAGGCAGGCACCAGTCCATAGCGCATTCCATCCCGGAGACCCTGAAAGGTTTTTTCTCCAGCACATCCCCGCGCACGGAAAGCATTTCCCTCACCGGAGCGGATTTCAGACAGGTCACTCCGTCCCTTTCGTAAAGGCTCAGTTCCCGGGCTATCGTGTTCGTCCCCCTGTAGCCTTTCTGCGGGAGATCGACCTGGTACTGCCAGTTGCTCATCCACCCGATGGCGATACACCTTCCGTCCGGAACGTTGCTCCAGGTGACGGTGGCATAATTGTCCTTGCCCCAGTCCATCCACTTCGTGAGGGTAGGGGCTTCGTTGACGAATTTCTTCCCGTCGAAAGACCCGGTGAAATACTGTGTGGCGCTTCCGCCGAACGGCCCGCCGGGATTTATGTTGCACAGCAGCACCCACTTCTTTTCTCCCGTGCCCTCGACTTCGAGTTCCACCAAATCAGGGCATTCCCACACTCCCCCATGCGCTCCCTGGGTCTGGCCGAAGGAACTTTCATAAGTCCAGGATTTCAGGTCGCGGGAAGAATATATCCGCATCTGCTGTCCGGCGGCAAGTATCATCACCCAATGCTTCCCGGGAGCGTACCAGAAGACCTTAGGGTCACGGAAATCCTGGATGTCGGACACCAATACCGGATTGGACCCGTATTTCGTAAAGGTACGGCCCCCGTCGGTACTGTAGGCTATGCTCTGGGTCTGGCAGTCGCTCCACCTTGTCGGCTTCGAAGAAGTGTAGAAAGCCACGACGGCATTCTCCCCGAATCCGGCAGTATTTTCCTTGTCCACTACAGCCGAACCGCTGAAAATGTATCCCCAGGCATCGGGGGCAAGGGCGGGACCGGCGTCTTCCCAGTGGATCAGGTCTTCGGAAACGGAATGCCCCCAGTGCATGTTTCCCCAGGTACATCCGTACGGGTTCGACTGGTAGAAAAGATGGTATTTTCCGTCCTTCCAGAACATCCCGTTGGGGTCGTTCATCCAGCCGTGTGCAGGGATATGGTGATAGAGAGGTTTCGGGGAAAGCTCCGCCGAGAACGTGTCGGAACAGGAGATTTCCGACCAGCACAGGGATGACGCCGGCACAGCCTGCACGTCGAGACGCAGATTCCGGCCCCGGTAGGCAGACAGGTCGAGGGGGACGAAATAATCCACCTTTTCCCGCGCCAGGCGGATGTTTATCCCCGCGCCGCAGACATTGTTGTCCGCCACGAGCTGAATCCTGCCCTCCGGAGCGCTGTCCTGCACAGGAAGAAGCAGATAGCGGTGCTCCGGGCACACGTCTATGATATTCTGCTCGTTGGACATGTGCATAACGGTGATTCCCTTGCGTTCCGCAGCGGCCGCGTCCGTGAAAAACGCCCCTGATATGGAAAAGACGGCGAAAAGACAGGCCGGCAAAATGTGTTTCATATCATCTGAAAGTCTCATAATCATATCATTCAATATTTCCTTATCTGAAGATCCGAAACCTCTATGCTGCCGCCGTCGGTGAGGCAGTCGACGGACCAGCAGTTCCTGGAGATGCCGTATATCCTGTTCGTCCAGACTATCTCGTCGTTCACATAAACGGTGCATACGGAATTGTCGGTGATGACAGTGACGTTGTAGACATTGTCATCGGATGCAGGGAAAAAGCTGCTGTCGATACCGGAGATAAAGCCCTTTCCCTCAGGCCCGCGCTCCTCGAAATTGAGTTTGCGGCTGGCTCCGTTGTCTTCCGGATTGAAAATGACGGAATAATATTTTTCAGAGTCGCTGCCCCTGACGAGGGAAATGCCGAAAGCCGTGGTCGCGGCATCTGCCTTTACGCTGAATTTCAGGAGATTGTGATAAGAAAGGCGGGAGAAAAGGATATGGGAATTTCCGGTCAATGAATACGTCCCGCCAGAGGCGGTGTAGCCTTCCCCTCCCATAATCCTGACCTCGCAGGTCTCTGAATATTTGTTCTCTACAGCCTCCGGAGCGACGCAGCGCAGGGTTCCGTCCTCCGCATTCTGAACCAGTTCGTGGCAGACCAGGGCCCCTCCCCAGTTCGGCTCCGCCTCGGCACTTACCTCCGTATTGTCCTCTCCGTCGCGGGTCGGACACCAGCCCCAGAGCAGGCGGTGCCCACCATCCGAAGCGGTCTTTCCGGCATAGAAGGCCCGTGAATCGAGGGCTCCCTCCTTGCTGTCCGGCCAGAGGGGTTCGCCTGCGGTAGCGGACTTGAGTTCATCGAGGGTTTTCCCTTTCATATAGTGCACCTTCCGGTCGAAGGCTGCGATGTCGGAATAGACGAGATACCACCAGTCACCCATTTTGAACACGTCCGGGCACTCGTAGAAGCGGTCCCATATCATATTCATAAACACGCCGTTGTGCGTCCATTCATTCATGTCATCGGAAACATACTCCGCCAGAACGCCTTTACCGTCCGATGTCCTTTTTGTGGAAATTACCATATGCCACTTCCCGGCATCGTCCTGAAAGACGCATGGGTCGCGGAAATCGCTCTTGCTGTAGCCGTTGTCATTTCCTTTCAGGCTGAAAGACAGGTCCTTGGTCCAGGTCACGAAATCCGTGGAAACGGCACGCATCACGACCTGTCCGTTTTCGGAAGCCGTCGGCTGGTATTTGTTTCCGGTATAATAGATATGGTACAGGCCAGTATCCTCGTTGTAAACGGCGCATCCTGTACCTATGGCCGCATCCTGCTCGTCGATGCTTCCGTACGGGACGAGTTCACCCAATGATGTGTATGAAGCCCCGTCGGAGGTCTCGACGGCCCAGATAGGATGATAGGTGCCGGTCTTGTTGGTCGTGAAATCCTGCAGATAGAGAATCCTGTATGTCCCGGACTTCGGATCGAAGAACGGCATAGGGTCGCCTACGTTGCCGACATACGGTTTGTAATAAGTGGTGAACTGCGTCTCGTCGTCCGTCAGGAAATAGTCCGAGGTGCCTTCCCAGTCCTTTGCAGTATCGGGGTAAAGGTCTTTCTCCGAGCAGCCGGCCACTGCCGAAATGGCGAGGAAAGCGGTAAGAAGAGATGCCATCGGTTTTGTATTTATGATAATCTGTTTCATATTGTTCCGGTAAAATTAATGATAAATCTTCTCACCGGCGGATCGGTTCCGTAAAGAACCGTGGAATCCGCCGGAGATGACGGGAAAACGGAAGTTACTGTTTCGAGACATAGTCTATGGCGTTCTCTGTCAGTGCGGCGACATTGCCATGGTACTGGTCGGAAGAGGTGTCCGTCCCGTAGGCATACCAGTCGTAGCAGCCGGAGCCGATACAGAGGACCTTGCCGCGGGTGCCGTCGGATTCGTATTCCCAGACAGTGACTGCGCCGTCGCCGCCATAGCCGAGATCCGTTCCTCCGTGCTTTGTCCGCCAGTCGGCAGCATCGGAATAGACCACCCAATCCTTGCCCAAAGCCCACTGGCAGGTACTGTTGGTCGTCCTGTACCCGGTGTCGAAGGTGTAGATTCCCGTCTTGCCGTCGGAATCATGGGTCGCTATCCCTGAATACAGCGGATGGGATTCATGCCCGGTGATGAAGAAATCCCACGCATTCCCGGCCGTTTCAGGGGTTTCCTCGGTTCCTCCCCAGCAGTTGTTCGGGCAGGCATCATCTGCAGTAACCCCGAGATAAGGGGCATAGAAGGTCGCGAACCTGGTCAGGACGAAGCCCGTGCCTGCATCCAGCAGCTCTTTCATCTTGTTTACGGCTGTAACGGCGTCAGGAGCGGCATTCTCGAACTTGGTCTTGTTGTCGATACCCCCGTCGATGTGATAATGCCACCACACGACCACGACCTCGCTCAGATCGGTCCGTCCCGCATTGATGTCGGAGAACGAAACATACTGGCTGTTCGGGACATTGTTCAGCATCCAGGTCGCAGCCGCCTTCTCCTCGTAGCCGAGCTGGTCATAAGAGCCTGCAAGTCCGACGAATATCGCTGTCGGAGCATCGGATTCGATGACTTCCACGGTGTACACCGATGTGGCGGTTTTATAAGTCACGGTGTATTCGACCTCGCGGGAGAAATCCTGTGCCACGCCCGACTCCGGACTTACCGCAGCCCCGTCGTTTACCGTAATGGAAGGCACCATAGCCGTAAGATCGGTACCTACAGGGACGCGGACCGTGATGTGCCTCGTGTCCTGGTTTATGACTCCGGCGTATTCTCCGAGAGCGAAGGAAAGAATCTTCGCCTCGTCATGACTGAGGACGATTTCATAGTCCTGGAAGACATTTGCATTGGTGACCCTCAAAGACCTCGGGACTGAAAAATCGACGACGTCTCCGACCTTGATGGAAGCCTCGGCCCCCTCCGTGACTTCCAATGCGGTAACCGTCATCGCGTCCGTTTCGTAAATTTGCGGCAAAGCCACGGTTATCGTATTGGCACTCAGGTCGATGTCACCAGGGTACCCGTCTATCGCGAAAGCCAGGACGTCCACGCTTCCGCTGACATCGAAGTCGCTTTCCTGTTTGGCGCATCCGGCCAGGGCTGCCAGCAGGCATGCGGTTCCGGTTATTATTTCGGTTATTTTCATTTTGCTTTTATTTTATTCGTTACTTTTTTGCAGATCCCTCGACTACGCTCGGGATGACACAGGGCGGTTCCGTATCCACTATGTACCGGGATGACACAGGGCGGTCACTTGTCAATTTCGCTGCAGGCCGGCTGTCGGACCGAGGGCACTGTTGCGCCCGCCAGGGCGTGTATCCCTGTGCCCTCGGTCCGACAGCCGCCTCACCTTACCAGTTCCCGATATTCTGTGTATAATGCCCATTGCTCGCACTTATCTGCGCAAACGGAATCGGCAGATACTCGTTCTTGTCGGCAGTAAACGACGCCGAAGAATAGATGGTGCAGTCATTGGCCTCCTCACGGTAGTACTTGTTCAGGACCGCAGCCGCTTCGCCCCAGCGCACCAGGTCGAAAAACCTGTCGCTCTCCATCGCCAGTTCGAGACGTCTCTCGAACTTCAGACGCTTCAGGGCCTCCTCCTGAGAATACGACCCGCTGTACGGCTGCACTCCGATATGCACCCCGTATTCCGCCTCATAGTCCGAAATCATGGACGTGCTCTGTCTGGCACGGTTGCGGACCTCGTTTATCAGTCCCATCGCCTCGTCTATACGGCCGTCGTTAAGCCGTATCAGGGCCTCGGCACGCATCAGAAGCACATCCGAGTACCTCAGGACGATGTGGTTCATCGGAGTTCCCCACCAGCCCGAGCCTTTCACGAGATAGCCGCTGTCCGGATCCACATTCTGCTTCAGCGATACATAGTAGCCGTACAGACCGTTGCTGCGGCTCCAGGTGCTGCTCTCGGTCATCTTGTAGGCAGTGTTGAACTCGAACGGAAGCCCCGGCATGCCGACAGTCAGGAAAAGACGCGGATCGGCATAGTCTGTGGCCATTTCGTAGTCTTCATTATTGAAATCATCGAGATACGGATGACCGTCGGCATCGGTCTTGAACGCATTGACGAGGTTCTGGCTCGGCTTGTAGAAATCGCAGCCGCCGTCCGTCACTCCAGGGATATTGGGCACGATAAGCCCTATGGACCAGTTGCAGTTTCCGTTAGTGGTCCCGTCGTTGACAGAGTACTGCATCGCCCAGATGGATTCAGGTCCGTTTTCGTACTCCGGTTCGGGACGGAAATTGTTGTTGAAGTCGGGCTCCAGAGCCACTCCGCTTGCCGTCATTATCGATTTCTCGGTGTAGGTGACGACTTTTTTCAGATCTTCCTTGTCGATGGATGTCACGGCATGGGAATCCGGGTTATCCTGACGGTAGGCCTTGTAGAGGTAGGTCTTTGCCAGATAAGATGCCGCCGCGGCCTTTGTCGGACGGCCCTTGTCGGCCTGGGTGGCGGGAAGATTGTCGAAAGCGTACTGAAAATCGTCGGCTATGAGCTGCCAGCCCTCGTCGTTGGTGTAGGTGGTGTTGGAGAGGTTGTTGTACTCCTCCGTACCGAGATAAGGATCGGTGACGAAGACTATCCTCTTGAAAAGCTGCTTCAACAGGAAATGTCCGTGACCGCGCAGGAAACGCATCTCGCCAATCCTTTGGTTTTTCAGCGGATAATCGTCTTCATCCATATTCTCCAGGACGGCCAGTGCGGTGTTCACCCTCGAAAGGGCATTGTAAAGCCTCTGCCAGATGTCGCTGATGTTCCAGGCCGTGGTCATGATTCCGGTCGAAACCTCCAGTGCGTGGAACACGTCTCCGTCCTCTGTCCCGTTTCCGCCCTTGTAGGCATCGTCGGAGCGGACATCATAGTTCCACAGCGAGAAAGAAGAGTTTATGTCCTCCGCAGAAATGAATATCGCATAGGCGGAAATCACAAGATTTTCCACATATTCCGGATTCGAGACCTGCTCGTCGTCCAGAACGCCCTGAGGCCGCGGAGAACCGAGGAAATCCGAGCAGGAAGAGAGGGGAAAAACGGCTGTCGCCAGTGTCAGGACGGCTGCCGCCAATATCGTTGTCCTTTTATCTTTCATTGTCAATATTCTTTTAACAGTCTGGTCCTTAGAAACTTAAATTTACTCCGAAAGTCAGTGTAAGAGGTATCGGATAGCCGTAGTTCGGATTTTCCGGATCTACGCCGGTGAAGTCCCCGGATGTAATCGTAAAGACGTTCTGGGCGCTCAGGTACAGCCTCAGCCTCTGCATCTTCACCTTGGAAGCCCATTTTTCAGGCAGATTGTAGCCTATCTGGGCATTGCGCAGCTTCAGGAAAGAACCGTTTTCGACGAAATAGGTCGACACCCGCTTCTCGTTGTTGATGTCGCTGCGGGACACTGCCGGGATGTCGGAATCCGGATTCGAAGGACTCCAGGCATCGAGCAGGCGGGAGCCCTTGTTCAGGAAACCTATGTTCAGCCCGCTCCAGAGGTCTGTCTCCTTTTTCAGGTCGCTGATGATATCCACTCCCTGGACGCCCTGGAAAAACAGGGTCAGGTCGAAGTTCCTGTATTCGAAATAGAAATTGATACCGTAGCTGAAATCCGGTACCGGATTGTATATCCAGTCCTGGTCCGCCTCGGTGATGAAGCCGTCGCCGTCCAGGTCGGCCCAGCGTATGCGGCCTAATCCGGCACCCTCCTGCACCGCATGGTTGTCTATCTCTTCCTGGGACTTGAAAATCCCGTCAGCCACATAGCCCACCTGGGCCCCGTAAGGGTGGCCTATCACACTTTTGACCCCGTTGCCTCCGAATGTGCCGTTGGCGGCCACCGTGGCCGGGAGCTCTGTGATTTCGTTGCGGTAAGCGGAGATATTGGCACTGATGTCATAGACGAAACCGGATTCCGTGCTGTTGCGGTAGCCGAGATTGAACTCGAAACCGTTGTTCTTCATCGCTCCGGCATTTATCCACTGCGAACTTCCCTCTCCCATGGCCGCGATTCCGGCCATCTGCACCAAGATATCCTTCGTGTCCTTCCAATACCAGTCGAACGAACCGTAGAGTGATTCCTTCAGGAAAGAGAAGTCAAGACCGATATTGGTCTGGGTCGTGGTCTCCCAGCGCAGGTCGTCGTTCCCTATCTGGTTCCGCTTGAAACCGGACGGAAGGATGCTGCCGCCGTTCGAGCCGGTGATGTCGTATGATGTTCCATAGCTCTGTCCTCCGGACTCGCTCACTCCGTAGTTCGGGACATAGATCGTGTAGCGTGCGGTGTTCGAGATTTCCTGGTTTCCTGTCTGGCCCCAGGATGCGCGGATTTTCAGGTCGTCTATCCAGCCGGCGGACTTCAAGAACGGTTCGCGGCTTATCCTCCAGCCCACGGATGCGGACGGGAAGGTGGCGTAACGGTTGTTCTTGCCGAAGCGGGATGAGCCGTCATGACGGACCGTCAGGGAAAGAAGGTATTTGTCGGCGTATGTATAATTGGCTTTCGCAAAATAAGATACGAGAGCATAGCTTTCGGACGAGCCGTATGCCTGGGCAGTCCCCACACCGGCATCCGGCCACATGAAATCCGGGTTCAGGATGGTAAATTCCTCCTTGTAGCCCGAGAACCAGGTGGAGTTGTCGTGGTTCAGTTCGACACCGGCCAGGACGTCGCCCCTGTGCTTCCCTTTCTCGAAGGCGTAGGAAGCCACCAAGTTCCACATCCATTTCATCCAATGCTCCTGCTTGGCCTCCACGGCATTCGTCTCAGTCGCCACATTGCCCTCGGTAACAGGCATGGTGAAGATCCGCTGCTGTTTCTGCGAATAGTCCACTCCGAAGACCGTCTTCACATTGAAGCCTTTGAACGGGGTAAGGTTCAGGTAGGCGTCCCCGAAGGTCCGCCAATAGGTGTAGCGGTTGTTCGAGTTCCTCTCCAATCTTGCCACAGGATTTTCCCTGTCCGGATAGCCGCCCACCGGTCCGGCATAGTCGCCGTCCACGGTATAGACGGGAAGAGACGGGTTGAACTGCAGGACATTCTGCAGGAAGCCGCCCGGAGCCTGCACCTCGGAAGTCCTGTTCAGGGTGAAATGTTCTCCGATGGTCAGGATATCCTCGATGAGCTTGTACTCGGTATTGATACGGGCGGAATAGCGGTCGAAGTCGGTAGTCTTTATGATACCCTCGTTCTTATAATATCCCAGCGAAAAATATGCGCTGGTCCTGTCCGTACCGGCAGAGGCCGACAGGTTGTAATTCTGGATGATACCGGTGCGTGTGGTTTCGTCGAACCAGTCGGTGTCGGCCGATGGGGTCGTGTTGGCATCGTCCAAATACCTCTGCATGGACACCTTGTTCAGCACCGGGAGGCCGTCGGCCCCGTAATTCCAGTCATAGGCGTATCCGAGAGAGTTCGAATTCGGATCCTGACCTTCGTTGATGTAGGCCTGCCACATCACGCGGCCGTATTCCTCGGCATTCAGGACATCCATTTTGTTCGTGTACATGGAGCCGGCCACGGAAGCGTCGAAATTTACCCTCACCGCCCCTTTCTCGCCTTTTTTGGTGGTAATGATGATCACGCCGTTGGCCGCCCGCGAACCGTAGATGGAAGCGGAGGAAGCGTCCTTCAGGACCTGGATGGACTCGATGTCGTTCCCGTTCAGTTCATGCATACCTGCCTTGGTGGGCACGCCGTCGATGATGTAGAGAGGGTCGTTGTTGTTCAGCGTGCCGACACCCCTGATTCTCACGGTAGTGGAGCCGCTCGGGTTTCCGTCTGCCGTGATGTTCATGCCCGGGATACGCCCCTGGAGGGCCTTGATAGGGTTGTTTTCATTCTGCTTGGCCAGGTCGTCCATGTCCACGACGGAAATGGATCCGGTAAGGTCTGCCTTGCGCTGCACGCTGTAGCCCGTGACTACGGTCTCCTCCAGCATTACGGCATCTTCCTCGAGGACGATGTCCATGGCCGCTGCGGCAACGGCCGTCACCGTCTTGTAGCCCAATGACGAGAAGACGAGACTTGCACCGTCAGGTACGGTAATGGCGAACTTGCCGTCGGCATCGGTAGTGACGCCGTTGGCGGTATTCCCCTCCTCATAGACGACTGCTCCGATGACCGGCAGGCCGTCCGTCGCGGATACGACTGTGCCTCCCGACTGCAGGGTCTGTGAAAAAAGGCTGAAGGCCGGGGTGCAGAGCACCGTAACGGCCAAAACGAGTTTTTTCAGTTGTCGATTCATATAGTTATCAGTTTATCCGAGTGTCTGTGGTCATACGGGAGCGAACGATGCCCCGCGGCTGCGGACATTTCCTGTCGACAGTCACGGGCAAAAATAACACTGTTGCGGATTCGGACGGATAAACGGATGTTGCAAATGATTGCAGGAATGTTTCGGATGAAACATTTGTTCCAGCAATTGTATCATTTGTTACGGGATGCCGGGGTCTCGCCGAAATATTCCCTGTAGCATTTCGTGAAATACGACGGGGTGGAAAAGCCTACGGCATACGCGGCCTCGGACACGGACATCCCCGTCGACGAAAGGAGGGAAGCGGCCTTGCGCAGCCGGCATATCCGCAGGAATTCGTTCGGTGAATAGCCGATCAGTGATTTTGTCTTGCGGTACAGCTGCACCCTGCTCAGCCCGATTTCCTCCCCGATGGCCTCGACGGAAAGCGCCGGATCGGAAAGTCTCGAATTTATAATGTCTTTCAGCTTGTCTATGAAGTCCCTGTCCACCTGAGTGACGCCTGAGACACCGGCAGCGGAATCCCCGAAAACGGAAGCAAGCATCTGCCTGTTTCCGATAAGGTTGCCAAGGCGGGCCATAAGCAGGTCCGCACTGAAAGGTTTGGAGATATACGAATCAGCCCCGCATTCATACCCTTTGATCTTCTGTTCCTCGGCAGCGTATGCCGTCAGCATCAGTACCGGAATATGGGACGTATTTATCTTCGATTTCAGGATACGGCAGCACTCCATCCCGTCCATCCCCGGCATCATCACATCGCAGATAATGGCGTCGGGCACATACTTTCCGGCGAGCCTTATCCCCTCCGCGCCGTTCGATGCCTCCAGGATGTTGTACTCGTACGAAAGTATGGATTTCAGGTACGAACGGACATCCAGGTTGTCATCGATGACAAGAACCGTCTTCTTGGCCTCTAAGATTTCCTCGTCCGAAAACAGGCCCGTGGAAAGCGATTCCTGGGAAGCGTCATAGACGGCCCCGTCCCTGAACTTGACCATCCTGTCTTCCGGCACCGCGGCATCCTGCAGGCACTCCCCCGGCTGGCTGACAGGTAGAGTCAGCCTGAACACGGAACCTTTTCCCTCCGCGCTCGAGACCGTCAGGGTGCCTCCATGAAGTTCGGCAAAGGCTTTTGACAGCATCAGACCTATCCCCGAGCCGGAGTGATGGACGTCCGCCTGGTAAAAACTGTTGAAGATGTTGTTTATATGCGCGGCAGAGATGCCGGTGCCATTGTCCTGCACGTCTATCTCCACCTCGTTTTCATTTTCGGCGGACAAAAAAACCGAAATGCGTCCGCTGCCGTTGGCTTCGGTGAACTTGAAAGCGTTCGAGAGCAGGTTGTACACGATTCTTTCCACCTTTTCCTTGTCGGCTACGAGAGTAAAGCCACCATCCGGGCCGTCTGCAGTCAGGGAAAAATCTATGCGCTTCACCCTTGCTATGGAATCGAAGGCGGACATCCAGTCTTTCAGGGCCGCGGCCAGGTCGAAGCGGGTAAGGGAAAGGGTCAGTTTCCCGCTTTCGAATTTTCTGAAATCGAGGATCTGGTTCACGAGCCGGAGCAGAATCGTCACGTTCTTGTGCGCGATATTTATGAGAAACCGTTCCTTTTCCCCGAGGTTTCCGGATCTGATCAGCTGGTTTACGGGGTCTGCGACCAATGTCAGAGGCGTACGGAAATCGTGGGAGACGTTGGTGAAGAACGAGAGCTTGGCATTCGTCGCCTCCTCTAATTTCCCGTTCATTTCTTCGAGTTTTGCCTTGGCCCTGCGGTTGTTTCTGAGCAGGACGGCAGTCACCGCCAGCAGCACGGAAAGGAGGATGACTATGATGAAACAGGCGGTCAGGAACATCTTCTGCAGAGAAGTGACGGTAAAGTATTCATCCACCTTGCCCTGAAGGATGCGCACCTTCGAATCGAGAGCCTCCAGGCTTGCCGACTGCATCTGCAATATCCTGGCATTGGTGCTGTCCACGAGTGCCGTCCCCAGGATATTCGTCCTCTTGAAGTCTTTCCCTTCCAGAATCTTCATCGCCAGCTGGACAAGCCGGTCTCCTCCCGTAGGGTAGATGAACGATGCCGTAAGCGTCCCGTCCAGGACCATCTCTATACCGTTGCCCTGTCCCGGCATGGCATCTATGCCTATTATCACGATATCGTCCTTTCCTCTCTCTCCCGCCACTTTCCTTGCGCTTGCGGCCATCCTGTCGTTATGGGCGAACACGGCCTTCACGTCGGGAAAGACGGCCAGCAGCGAATCCGTCAGCGCCGCCGCCCGCGTTTCCGACCAGCCGGCGTCCACCGAAGCCGCGATTTCGATATTGTCCGCATTCTTCAGGGCATCGGCAAAGCCTTTCGAGCGCCCGATAGCCGGGGAGGAGCCGGACAGTCCGGTCAGTTCGATGACCTTACCGGAAGCGATGCCTGCCAGGTAATGCCCTATCTGCCAGCCTATATCATAATTGTCAGCCCCTATGAAAGCGGTATATTTCTGCGAACTTATGGTCCTGTCCACCAATATGACAGGAATGCCTTCGGCAAAGGCTGCCTCAACGGCCTGCGACACGGGGCCGGCCTCGTTGGGAGCCACGACGAGCAAATCAACTTTTCTGTCTGTAAAATATCCGATGTCGGCGATCTGGCGTGCATTGTCATCGTATGCAGACCTGATTTCCACTTCGACCCCGGGATAAAAAAGCGCCTCCCTCCTGATTTCCCGGTTCATCTGTTCTCTCCACGCATCGTCGCTGCACTGGGAAACCCCGATCAGACACCCGTCTTCCCGAGACCCGGAGCAGGACACGGCGAAAGCCAGACACAGGGCCGCGAACGGTATAAGAAGGACTGGCCTCGGCAGTCCCGGACGGGCAGGATCGATTATGCGGTTTTTCATTATCTTTTCAATTCGGCGTATAAAGATAATATTTTTCCTCCAAAACCAGCCATCGCCCCGTCACAGCGGTTTTCCCGGGGAATCAGCGCTGCGGCGACGGGCATTCGGCAAGGCATTCGACGTGGCCCCGACGGGAAAGGGGTTTGGAAACGGAAAGAATTTGCTATATTTAGGAATTGTTTGAATCATTTCATCATTAAACGGTATATGAAAAAATCCCTGATGTTCATTCCCCTCGCCGGCGCGGCTCTTGCCGCCTGCGACGACAACGTACCGCAGAGACCGAACATCCTGCTGATTGTGGCGGATGATCTCGGACTCGGAGACGTAAGCGCATACGGAAGCACGACCATATCCACGCCCAACATCGATTCGCTGGCAAACAATGGAATCCGTTTTACCAACGGCTATGCCACCTCGGCCACATCCACACCGAGCCGCTATGCGATGTTCACCGGGATGTATCCCTGGCGCAACGCCGAGGCCAAAATCCTGCCTGGAGACGCCCCGCTCATAATCCCTACCGACATTCCGACCCTGCCCAAAAT
The DNA here is from genome assembly GCA_949295645.1 of uncultured Bacteroidales bacterium. Taxonomy (GTDB): domain Bacteria; phylum Bacteroidota; class Bacteroidia; order Bacteroidales; family UBA932; genus Cryptobacteroides. The sequence goes on from CASFLY010000091.1 coordinate 22,463, forward strand.
GATGCAGGAGGCGGGGTACTCCACTGCCGCGATAGGCAAATGGCATCTCGGTATGGGAGACGGGGACACCGACTGGAACAGGCCGATCTCGCCGAGCGCGAATACCGTGGGCTTCGACTACACCTGCCTGATAGCCGCCACGAATGACAGGGTTCCGACAGTCTATGTCGAAAACGGGCTTGTGGAAGGCCTCGACCCGGATGACCCTATCTATGTGGACTACGAAAAGAACTTCGAGGGCGAACCTACGGCCCTGACGAACCCCGAAATGCTGAAGATGGACTGGTCCGTAGGGCACAATTTCTCCATAGTGAACGGAATACCGCGCATAGGATATATGAAGGGCGGGCAGAAGGCCCGGTGGGTGGATGAAGATATGGCGGACTATTTCGTGGCCAAGGTGAAAAACTGGGCCGACCGGCTGGACCCGTCCGAGCCATTCTTCCTCTACTACGGCCTGCACGAGCCGCATGTACCGCGGGCCCCGCATTCGAGATTCGTCGGCAGCACGACCCTCGGACCGCGCGGAGATGCCGTGGCGGAAGCCGACTGGTGCGTCGGGGAAGTGCTGGCTTACCTGGATGAGAAAGGGCTGATGGACAACACCATAGTCATCTTCACAAGCGACAACGGGCCTGTCCTGAACGACGGCTATGACGACAAGGCCGAAGAAATGCTCGGCGACCATGATCCGCGCAACGGGACACGCGGAGGGAAGTACAGCCTCTTCGATGGAGGAACTCACATTCCATTGATTATAAGCTGGAAAGGGCATATAGCACCTGCCGTTTCCGATGCTTTGGTCTGCCAGATGGACTTCTTCGCGAGCCTCGGGAAACTGATCGGAGGGAATGTTCCTGCAGGGCTCGACAGCCGGGACATTTCAGACGCATTTCTCGGGAAATCCTCCACCGGCAGACAGTCTCTCGTCCACGAGGCCGAAGGACGGCTGGCCCTGCGGAAGGGAGACTACACGATGATCCCGCCGTACGAAGGCCCGGAGCGGAACTATTCCGGCAACGAACTCGGAAACCTGCCGGACTACGCCCTGTTCGATATGAAGGCCGATCCGTCGCAGATGACCGACATAGCCGACCGGGAGCCGGCGAAACTTGAGGAAATGAAAAGGGAACTCTCCGGAATCACCGGCCGCTGAAACAGGAATGGAAAGGATAATGGAATGCGTGCCGAACTTCAGCGAAGGTCGGGACAAGGCAAAAATAGGAAAGATAGCGGAGGCGATCGCCGGGAAGTCCGGCCGGGCGCCGGCGGGCGGGGCGGAGATACTCGACATAGACCCTGGAGAAGCGGCGAACCGCACCGTAATCACGTTCAAGGGCAGCCCTGAAGCTGTCGTCGAAGCGGCATTCAGAGGCGTCAGGACAGCTGCGGAAGTCATCGACATGCGCCTGCACCACGGGGAACATCCCCGCATCGGGGCCACGGACGTACTGCCGCTCGTCCCGGTTTCAGGCATCTCGCTGGAAGAATGTGCGGAACTGGCCCGCGGACTTGCCGGCAGGATATTTTCCGAACTCGGAATCCCATGCTACTGCTACGAAGCCGCCGCCTTCAGACCCGAAAGGAAACGTCTGGAAGTGTGCCGGCACGGAGAATACGAGGCCCTGCCGGCTAAAATGGCGGATCCCGGAGAACGCCCGGACTTCTGCCCGGAAACCTTCACGGAAACTGCGGCACGGGCCGGAGCCACTGTGGTCGGCGCCAGGAACTTTCTAATAGCCGTGAATTTCAATCTGGACACGGCATCGGCCGGGACGGCATCCGAGATAGCCCGCGACGTCAGGGAAAGCGGACGCATGTCCGTACGTCCGGACGGCAGCAGGGTGCGGATTCCGGGAATTCTGAAAGGGTGCAAGGCCATAGGCTGGTACATAGAGGAGTACGGCATCGCCCAGGTCTCCATGAACATCACGGACATCTCCGCCACTCCCCTCCACAAGGCCTTCACGGAAGTCTCAAGGGCAGCACAGGCACATGGGACCAGGGTCACCGGTACGGAAATCATCGGCCTTGTCCCCCGGCAATGTCTCATAGATGCCGGCCGACATTTTCTGGCGTCGTATGAGAACTTTCCGCCACTGACGGAAAACGGCCCCGAGTCGGAACGCATCCTCCTCGAAGCCGCCGTAAGATACATGTCATTGGACGATCTGCGCCCCTTCGACCTGTCGGCAAAACTGCTGTGACGCCAGTTCTGCTCAGTCGTTGACCTCTATGCCGCCCTGGTCGATCAGCACGAGCTGGAGGCTGCCCTGGTACAGGGTCAGGACGCCGGTGGCGTTTATCGTCTTTTTCACGCCGTTCACTCCTTCCCTGACCTCTTCCGGGATTTCAAGGTCGGCAAAACGGCTGTAGCCGCTGGTCCGGATCTGTATCTCGGTCCCGTTCGGCATGGTGAAATACTGGCTCACGCTTGCCGGAGAGGCATACCTCATCATCACGGACTTGTTCTCCGGATCGCCGACTGCCCCGTAATTCTGGTCATTGCCGTTCCCGAGCAGGACGTCATCCCAGTCCCCTGCAGCCAGATGCTCCTTTACATTCTGCTCGCTCATGGCCCAGGTGACAATGTTGTAGTTGTCCGGCTCTTCGCCGTCATCGGTGGAAAGGAAGACCCTGTTCGATGAACGGTCCCCGTCCACGTTCGAATTCACATAAAGCAGGGCGAAGATCTCCCCCGTATAAGTCAGGTTATTCAGGGTAATGAGTTTCCCTATGTACCCGTTGTCGGCCTGAGTATCATCCCAGTCCGGCAGCCGGCTTTCCTCCACCGCTACCGGCTCCACGGGTTTCCCCGGATTTCCGCGGAATATGTGGGAATCTATCAGGTACTGCACCTCGATGTAGGAAGTCTCGTATTCTCCTGTAAGGTCTTCATAACCGAGCTGTACCATCCCGTTGCCGTATTTGTTGTACCTGTCGTCCCGGGTCTTGTAGCCGTACATCCCGAGCCAAAGCCCTTTGCAGTCCACATAAACCGTCTGCCCCGGCTTGTAGTCGTTGTAAAGCCCGGTCTTGCCCATCTTTATCTCGATGCCTCCTGTCTCGTCCTGGATGTAGAAACTCCGGTAGAAGTTCCCGGCCTGGTCCGAGGTGGAGACCTGTCCGGCTATCACGATGTCATCCGTTATCTCCATCGGGTGCTCCGTCCGGTACATGGCGGCCAGCTGCTTTATCGTGTGCGTCGCCTCCATCTCCACCGGAGCGTACGCCTCCGGCTCCGGATACTGTCCGGTAAAGACCGGGGTAAACTCCTCGCAGGAATTCAATGCCGGCAAAGCCGAGACCATTGCGACAGCCCCTATAATTTCATATGCTATCTTCATCTTGTCCTGTATATTATTTTTCACAATCTTCCTTTATCCTGAACAGTCCGTCGGGACCGGCAGTCCGCACATCCGCAGGCTCCGGCCGCCGCAAACGGGACTCAGAATCTGAAGTACAGATTCAACATATAATTGATACCGCTCATATAGAAATACTTGGAGTCGAACCTGTAGTACCTCGTCCGGCTCTCGCTGTCGATGAGCCTCGTCTGCTCGTAGCCGCCGGTCTTGACACCCCTGTTGTTCAGGATGTTCTTCACCTCGAGGGAGAATCCGAAATTGTACTTCCTGTCGATGTACCAGGACTTGCCGATGCTTGCATTCAGCAGGAATACCGGGTCGAACTTCTCCTGAGCTGCCATATACTCTATTTCTTCCGGCGAAAGCCCCATATTGTCCTGGATGGTCTTGTTCAGGAACCAGGTGTTGCTGTGCTCTTCTATGGCCCCTGCAGTCATGGTATTGTCCGGCCCGGCCACAGCCGTCATCGTCCTGTACAGAGGGTTCATATCGAGATAGGAATTCGCGAAATACTGTGCATTCAGTTCGAAGAACCAGTAGGTATTCGTCCTGTAGCGCAGCCCGAGATCGGCCGCCAGCTGAGGCGTGCTCGGCACATAATGCTTCTGCTCCTTTTCGAGGATATAGTTCCCAGCGGCATCCCTGTCGAACATTTCGACGCCGTCGACCGTGATTTTCCTGTAGATCGGATGGCTCCTCCAGTAGGTCACAGGCTGGTTGTCTATAATGACTTCAGCGCTGTTGTCGATGGTCTGGGTCATATACGGAGTGGAAGTGTAGATGTACTCGCCCCAGCTCAGGACGCCCTGAAGGAAGAGATTCTGAAGGTAAAGAGGAATCTCGAAACCGAGCTCTATACCCATGTGCCTCTGGTCGATGCCTGTCATCGCAAAGTTGGTGAACGAGTTCTGGGAATCGTCGTAGAAACTCATCATGTCGGTCTGGTCCATAATCTTGGTCCAGAAGCCGGTAAGACGGATGTCGTAGCCGTTGTTGCTGTAGGTATAGTTGATGTCGGCCGACACGGTCTTCGTGGTGGTCAGGTTCGGCACGAGGGTGTTGCGGGTCCTCGGGGAAATGAACGACTGGTTGAATGTAGGGGCATCGTTGAAATAGCCTGCATTCGCATAGACCCTGTGGCCTCCGCTGAAAAACCAGCCGGCGCCGAGTTTGGCGGAATAAGTGAAGAAGTCCGCGACATCGGAACGCCCTTTGGAGGTAATAACGTTGCCCTTGCTGTCGTAAGAGGTAAGCACCTTGCCGGTAACCGGGCTGATGAATTCGCTGCCGTCTTCGTTCAGGCCCGGGAAAAGGCCTTTCCTGTAGACACCGTCCCTCCAGAACTTCGAATAGCCGGCCTCTACCGCCGCATAGCCGCGGAACGGACCCTTTTCGAACGAGGCATTGGCCCAGAGCCGTGCATCGCGCACGTTGGCGAAATAATCATAGCCGTACTTGTCGCCTTTGTAGAGCCTCTGCGCCTGGTTATGGGCCATATAGTAGTCGAGGTCATTCTGGATCATCGCGGCATCCGAAGCGAAGTCGCGCTCGGCGAACTGGTCGATGTTCACATAGTAGTCGCCTCCGAGCAGGTCATCAGCCACCTTGTAATATTCGGTCTTGTTCCATCTGTAGTTCAGTCCTCCTGTCAGGGTGAACCAGTCCTTTGCCCTCCACTTCACGCTGCCGTTCAGGTTCAGGTCGTTCTGATCAGTGCGCCTCTCCTCGATGATGTACTTGGAGCGGCTGAATCCGTCGGCGTCGGTATTGTTCCAGTTCACATTATAGAGCCTGTCCCAGTTTATATGCCTGGTATTGTTGTAGTCCGTAATCCAGGCCTCGGTCGCCCAGGCGTATTTCTCGTAGCTGTCCCTCCCGTAATCGTCATTGGCCATGTAGAAATAGCTCGGGAGGTTCCTGTAGTAGTCCGGTCTCGGGTCATAGGTGTCGTACCAGTCGAGGGCCGTATAGCCGTTCTTTCCCGTCCGGTAGGTCACCGTGGCCGAAGCCTCGAGGTTTTCGAGCGGGGTGGCCGTGTATTTCAGGACGAAGACCGGCTCATGGGTCTTGCGGACACGGGCGTTGCGGAGCTTCCCGTTCTGATAGCCCCAGTTCGAGTTGTACATGTTGTCCCCGACCAGATCATAGACTTCCTGGGTCGAAGCGTTCTGCGCTCCCCTCTGCGTCGGTGAAGCGAAAGCCGCGAGACTGAGCCTGTGGACATCCCCGAATTTCTTCTCCACTCCGGCATAGTAGGCGAACGAGCGGTAGTAGACGCCCTTCACCCAGTCGTTTCCGCCGAGACGCGCAGAAACGTTGAACGCATAGGACCAGCCGTTGTCCAGTTCACCCGAAGCGTATGTGGCCATCAGCCGCAGGCGGTACAGGGCGCTGTTGGTCAGGGCGCTGAATCTCCAGCCCTTACGCACGTTGGAAGGGGTCGCGAGGATATTCGTCACACCGTTGTACCCTCCGAAACCATAGTCGTAGACTTCAGTGCCGTTCACAGTTTCCTTGCTTCTCATGGCCTCGTTCAGCCCGCTCCACAGAGACCACGGCGTGTAGCCGGTAAGCGCGTCGTTCATCCGCACTCCGCTCACATAGACGTCCTGGGACTCACTCGAATAGCCCCTGTTCCTGAATCTGATAGCACTGAAACCGTAGCCGGCGATAGTCGTGTATACGTCGTTCCCGTAAAGCAGGGACGGGGCATCGTCGTAGCCCGAATCGTCCATATCGAACTCCATGAAACTGGATTCGTCGAAATTGGCCAGCCGCTCGGAAGACACCAGCGAGACGAAAATCAGATCCCGGACGAAACCTTCCACAGAGACATTCACCTGCGTTCCCGTAAATCCGGGAGCCGTCACCGACAGGCGGTAGGTGCCGTTTTCCAGCCCCTCGAAAATGAAGGATCCGTCAGGGCCCGCCGTGCCTCCGGCAATGTGTTCGTCGCCGCAGTACAGTTCTATGGCAGCCCCGGGAACCGGCACACGGCCGTTCCTGTCCACGACGGTTCCCCTGACCCCGCCCTCGCTTCCGAGTACGGGCACCTTGTACCATTCTATCCTGCCGCCGTATGTGGGCTTCCGGTCGTTCTGCTGTGCATCCGCTGCCGCCGGCAGAAAGAAAACCGCAGCCAAAAGTATCGACAATAATTTGCTGTTCATTTAGTTGTTGTTTTAATGGTTGTACAATGCCGTCGTCATCACGGGCCTGCAACGGCCTCCGGTACCGGCAGTGTCCTGCATTGCCTCCGGCTGACGGGGCTGCAATGTTTCCGGTTTACGTGGCCGCATTGCCTCCGGTCTCAGTCGGCCTTTTCCAGGACTATGTAGGTCGGCAGATGGTCGCTGTAGCCTCCTATGAACGCCCCGTATGAAAACGTCCTGAACGGATAGCCCTTGTACTGTCCGCGCTGCGAAATCATAAACGGCTTCTTGTAGATGACCCCGTAGAAGCCCTTTTTCCCAACAGGCCTGATTTTCATCCCGCCGTCCGGAGCATTCAGCAGGGTCTCGTTCACGAGTATCACGTCGTAGATGTTCCACGTCCCCTGGTAGCCTAGAGAGCCGTAACCGGCCTTGAGCATCGAGATGAACGGAGAGAAATAGTCATCCTTCCCCACCTGCTCCGGCTTCTCCTTCCCGTGCATATATTCAGTCATGCTGACATCTGTCGGATTGTCATTCATATCCCCCATCACCACGATTTTTATCCCCGGATGCTTCTCCGCCATTTTCCGCGCATGGCCGTAGATGATTTCAGCCCCGCGGCTCCTCAGATCCCAGCCTTTCCCGCCGATGCGCGACGGCAGGTGGGCCACATAGAAAGCGAACTCCTCCCCGTCCAGAAGGCCGTGGGCCATAAGTATGTCCCTCGTCTTGAAGCCCTCGCGGTCTTCGGCCGACATCGCGAATCCGATGGTTTCACTGTTGAAGTCGAACGGTACGGACTCGCTGTCTATCAGCGTGAAATGATCCGGCCTGTACAGCAGGCCCACGTCCACACCTCTCACGTCCGGGCTGTCGTAATGCACTATCTGATAGTTCGCATCCGCTATTTCCGGCTGGCTCACAAGGTCTTCCAGCACAAGCCGGTTTTCTATTTCGCTCACTCCGAGCACGGAATGGAAGCGCCCGTTCGTTTCGGCCATAGACCTTATGACCGTCGCCATGTTGTGCAGCTTTTTCAGGTATTTTTCCTCTGTCCATTTGTTCGCCCCGTCCGGCAGGAACTCCTCATCGTTTTTTACCGGATCGTCATAGATATCGAACAGGTTTTCAAGATTGTAGAACCCGACTACGAATGTTTTCGGACGTCCGTCCCGGGCGATTGCCGCAGATACGGAAACGAGAAGGACGACAAGAAAAAGTGTAAATTTTTTCATTTGCGAACAATAAGATTTTCAGTTAATTCAGCCCCCACAGACTGCTATAGTCCTTCGGATCCTGAGCCTCCACGGCCGCAGCCTCGGCCGCGGAACCGATTCTTGCAGGCAGGTTTACGAAAAAGTCGATGCCGGTCTTTTCTTCAAGATCGTCGATGGACATGCTTTCTTCGGCCGTAATGGAGCCGTAGCTTCTGTGCTCGACATAGAACGCGGCGCCCATATACCTGGAACTGTACGTGGAATGGCTGTTGTACCACAGCAGCGCCTTGAAATAGCCCACAGGAACAGTGACCGCCTTACCGTCATTGTCATAAGCCTTTTTCGTACTTCCCTCTATGACGCATCCCGTCACGACGTACAAGGTGTCGGCAGTCTTGGACCAGCCGCGGACCTTTTCCTCCAGACCGGCCCAGGCCGGGGAGTTGAGCGACTGAAGCTGGGGTGTCATATTGGTAAAATAGAAAGTCGAAGGGTTCGAACCACCCGCATATCTGTCCGCAGACGGCAGCTGGTGTCCGCGCGAATAGCCCCCGCTGAATCCGTTGAAAAGGACAGGCTGGTCTTCCTTCGGCACTTCAGGGTCATAGCCCCAGTCATCCGTCCGTTTCCCGTCACCGATCAGGCCTGCATTCAGCGGATAGGCTACCCAGTGCGCCACAAGGTTTTCCCTGTCCCAGAGAAAGGAATAGTTCCGGATTCTTTTCCCGGCAACGGTCATGTCGTGCGAATAGAACCGGCAGATTTCGTCCTGCTCCAATTTCGGAAGTTCGAGCCATTTCGGATCCGCTGCCGGCAGGTCCGTGGAAGACTGTCCCTGCTGCGTGAAAGTCACCGCATAGTCATGATCCGAAGTCGTGAGGATGATTCTGAGCGAACGGCTGTCTTCCGACGGATTCTCCCCGTATGTCAGGATAATGCCCGACTTGCTGCCCCGCCCCGAGGTGGAGGTCAGCGACGCCCAAGGTTCCGCCCCGTCCATATAATAAAGGGAAAGCAGCCATTTCCCCGACGCCTTTACCGAAACTGTCCTGTATCCCGCCTCGCAGGACACCGATTTTTCCGACACGCTGACATCCGGAGTCACCCCCATGTCCTCGCACGAGACCACCCCCGGCACAGCCATCATCAGCATCGCGCCTGCCGCCAAAGCCTTCATTACAGAGAAACGGAACATTTTTCGTTAAGTTATGAATTTTGGGAAAGAAAGGGATGCCCCGGGCGGGGCGATCCCTTTAATAGTTTTATACTTCACACTTATATACTTTTAAGATTTAGCCACATAGACTGAGTGACAAGATCTTAAAATTTACAGGATTTCTTATAAAATCAATACTCGACTTCTATTTTGTAAAGCCAAATAGCAGCACTGGAAGCTATGTTAAAATATGTCGGTGCTCCGGAAATCGTAACGTCATACACAAAAACATCTAATTCTACAGGACCGCTGCCATAAGAATCTCCTGTTGCAGTGATTTTTTCAGTAGATGTTGTATAAACTGCCTCAGTTGTAGGATTCGCATCCGTTCCGATTGTAATTTTAGTATCAGCAATATCTGCTTCGTTATTAGAAGGATCTTTATCTTTGTCTACGACATAAACTTTCAAAGACTTGATTTCCTTTGCTGTTTTATTTGTAATATAACCAACAGACTTCCTAATCTGAATGAATTGACCGGCATCTATTTTAAGTGTACCGTCCTTACTGTTTTTACAGATCTCCATCGCGGCATATTCCACATCTGAGATCGTTCCTGTCTTTTCTGTAGAGTAATTACCATAGCTATTACTTCCCAACTCACCTAATGCCGATTCTATACTCTTGACATCGATGATTACCGCACCTGAAACTGCCGCAGACTTGCCTTTCTGTGTAACGTTTATCGTAAATGACTTCGTGGCGACTTCTGCATTTTCTGTCTCTACAGTAATCTTGGCCTGACGTTCGGTTTCACTGTCATTTGCAGTATATGTTACAGTAATTGTCGCATTGCCGTTTCCGGTTTCCTTGTCTACGGAAAAATTAGCTTCGTCGGAAGATGTAACCGTCCAATCGACGTTAGACTTGATTTCAAATGTTGTGGTGCTGGCTGCTGCACCGACATTAAGAGTTTCCGTAGAGACACTCAGACGAGGTGTTGTATTTTCAGCCACTTCCTTAGGGAGAATGTTGAAATAGCCTCTTGCATTCCTTCCTCCGTAATAGCCGGTAATGGTCAGTTCTGCTCCATCGGTAAACTTCTCGTCCAGGGAAGAAGACACGACAGAACCGGTACCGCCTTCGCCGTCAAAATTCAGGTTGGTATAATCCCCGTCTATTTTTACAGTTGCGTTGACTTTCACATACTCCGTCGACTGGCTGCTGAATGAAGCGAGTTCCTGTCCTGAGAGTTCTTTGGCTGTCTGCTGGCTTGGCGTGAATGTATCTGAAATCTTCTCGATTGTCGGAGAGGCAATCTGGATCATTTTCGTAGCAATTGTCACACCGTCATTTACATAGTCCGGATATTCTGTCTTAGTTCCGGTCACTTTGACATTATCTCCTACAGCCACTCCAGGGTCCTCGTTCACATAAACATACAGGTTCTTTTCTCCGCCGTCATTTATTACAAAACTTACATTGCCGGCTGCAATGACCTGCCCTTTAACCGCCACTTTCAGTTCGGTCGTAGTGAATATGTCTTCTATTGAATTCAGTTCTGCCGCTTCTACTTCGTTTGCCGGAACATGGCTGACATAATATGTTGGCATACTCTTGCTTCCAGCCTGCGGAGTGCCGTTATAGTCACTCCTGATTCCGCAGATAGTCACGACATCGCCGACTTCCAGTCCAAGCGTAGCAAAACTTTTATCATTTGAGCCTTCCTGCTTCGTGGCTGTCAGACCTTGAATGTCCAACGTACCTGTACCATCCTGAATCACCAGATTTCCATACGTATCATTCTTTATCTTGGTAATCATTCCTTCAAGATAATACCAGACATCCTCACTTACGGATTTCGAGATAAAATCTTTGATAGTAGTGATTTGAATCGGAGCCCCGGCTTGTTTTATCTCCAACGTTGCAGATGCTACAGTAGCATTGAATGTAATTTTCGTAGATTTTTCAAAGCCAGTATTAGCCTTCACTTCAACAGTCACGGTTTCCCCTTCTGTCGCAGCCCCGCTTGCCGGTGTTACGGTCACCCATTCCTTGGCTGATTCAGGAACTTCAGCTACCCAGTCCCGGGTAGAAACGACAGTCACAGACTGAGTTTCGCCGTCTTCTCCAAAAGTAAGCGTTGCAGGCTCTACCGAGATAGACGGAGTCGTAACCTCATCCTCTTTGCAGCCGACAAATGTAGCGGCGGCCGCAAAACCGATTAAAAATAGAGTTTTTAATTTCATAACTTTGAGTTATTTAAGTGTAAATTCCGTATTTCCTTGCCTTGCTCTGAAACGACAAATATATAACATTTAGCCCCATTATACAAAAAGAATTTTAATTAATTTTCTATTAAATTTTCAAATTATTATCTTCCGCCCTCATTTTCCTATCATTTATTAACGCCGCCACAGAAAAATGACTCAAAACGAACTTGCCATAAAGGCAGGCACCACAAAATCATATATTTCCAAAATCGAAAAAGGCTGTGTCGAGCCCGGGGTCGACAATTTACATTACCGATTTCTGCAAAATTTATATCTTCGCAGAAAATCCCAAATGGTTTGATGATGCAGCATAAGACATTGGAAAACGGCAGATGGGCTGAACTTCCGTTCATAGAACAGATGGCCAACATCGGAAGTGAAGTCGGAAGGACATATTCCGCAAAGAAAAGAGGAGATGCCGTACGGGCGGAAAAGGCCTTCGAAAGAGCACTGGAACTGTTCGACCTGACTAAAAAATACGGTCGGTTGAACGATCCGGACAGAGGGGCGATGCTAAAAGAAGTATGCCGGCTCAGAGAAGTTTTCTGTAAAGACTATCTTTCTTCCGACCCCCAGGCCCTTGCCGGACTCGACAAGTATTTCTTCCAGTTCGCCGTAGCCGCACGGCTCCGCCGCCACAATCAGGCCCCGCAACGATAATCTCCCGCTTATTTTTACGCTGCAAGTAACTGATTCTTAACCAAATAAAAAGGAAAAACAAAATAAACAGGTTCAAACCTGCTTATTTTTACTCAAAGCCCGCAGTGCAGTACCTTGCGATTCAGCGTATTTTCTCCGACCGTATAGGAATAGCAGGCTACAGGCATAAAATTCATGGTCATATCATCATCAACCCCGACAACCCCGCTTTTGCTTATGCTGGTAACGATTGTGGATTTCAGATTGTTCTTCTTCATAAAATACCTCAACGAACGCAATGAATCCGGTCGTTCATAATATCTGTCGCTCCACTTCACTTCTACGGCCCATTCCGGCTTCTGCGTAAGGCTGTCCATTCCGACAATATCGACCTCCCCCTGCTCCCGTCCCTGCATCCAGTTTGCATAATGCACATCCTCCTGGCGAGGAATCCATTGCGCATATACCGCTGTCTCGACCATATCCCCTATCTCATTGTCATTCCCTCCTATAGGCTGGAAAAGGGCACAACGCAATGACGGATTTGTAAGGTAAATCTTGAACTGCGTTTCTCTCTGATATTTTTTCGCATTGTCATCCGTTCTGTGAATGACTTTTATCAGAAATGCGGCCTCAAGATAACTTATGTATCTCCGCAACGTGTCTTTTTTCACGCCGGATTCCTTTGACAGGACTTCATACGAAAACTGCCTGCCGGAATGATAGGCCATCATTGTAAAAAGAGAATTCAGTTCCTGAACATCGGAGATGCCATAAAGGCTCGGCAAATCCCTTAAAAGCACCTTGTCAATGATGTCATGCCGTATGAATTGTCCCGGATTTTCCCTGATTCTCTCGGAAAAGACGACCTCGGGATATCCACCGTAATTTATATAGTCGATAAAAAGTTCATTCAGCTTCGCTATGGATATTGTTTCATAACAAGGTACCTTTTCTCCATTATGAACAATCGATGACGGAATCATAATGTTCGAATAGCCTTTAAGATGTACGTACTCGTAGAACGTCAGCGGCGGCAAACTGAAATCGGAAAATCGGCCGGCCCCGCTTTCGTCACTTCTCTTTCTGAGTTCTGCCGCAGCCGATCCCGAGGCCACGAATTTAACATTCAGATAGGTGTCCACCATTGATTTCAGGCTGACTTCCCAATCCTTAAGATATTGTATTTCATCATAAAACACATACATTCTGTCTTTTGTCCGGTCTTTACCGAGGATTCTGCAGGCAAGCGCGAACAACAAGTCCAGATCGATTTTGTTATATATCGGCGTTTCGACGGAAATGTAGACTATATTCTGAGCCGGAACTCCGCTTTCAATAAGACGTTCTATCGTATGGAACATCATGACGGTTTTTCCTACGCGTCGCGGTCCCATCAGAATGACGGAACGCCGCAAATCCGTAGCCTCAACCATCGGCAGAAACGAATTGATATAGAACCGGGGAGTCATCCTGGCATAGTATTCAGGAATATGCCCTTCTGTCCACCACGGATTGTCTACTTTCAGCCTTCCTATAATCTGACTTTCCAACAAATCGGTATATTGCATAAG
>CASFLY010000092.1 GCA_949295645.1 uncultured Bacteroidales bacterium
CAAGGAAGGTTGGATGTTGGAAAAGGATGGAAAAGTGGAGAGGAAAGGCAGGCAGGGACAAGGAGGAAGGAATCGGGATGTGGATGGAAAATGAGGTGGGGGGGGAGAGGGGAGAATGGAAAGACAGAGGAATAATGGGAGTCAAGATGAGATGAAAAGGAATGATTTTGTATGTAATGTATGGAAGGTGGTAAGGAGGGAGGTGCGGCTGATGCGGCAGAGGCCTGTTTATCTGCTGGCTTCGGTAGGGGTGCTTGCTTTCTGTACCGTATTTTTCCTGACCTTTCTGAAAGACAGGCAGCCGTATGACCTGCCGATAGGGATTGTGGATATGGACAACACCTCCCTGTCGAGGAATTTCGTCAGGCAGATCGAGGCCACGAAAACAGGGAAAACCGTCAGTTTCGCTTCTTACACAGACGGCCGTGAAGCCTTGCAGACCGACAGGATTACGGCATTGTTCGTCCTCCCGGACGGACTTTACGATGATCTTCTTTCCAACAGGCAGCCGACGGTGTCTTTCTATGTGAATACGGTGTATTTTATCGGCGGGTCACTTGCCTACAAGGAACTCCTGACCCTGGCCAACCTCTCTGCAGGAGCAGTCCAGAGCCAGTTTCTTGCGGCAAAAGGCATGACAGCGGAGCAGATTGCGGGGATAGTGCAGCCGATAAGGATCGACGCCCATCAGATAGGGAACCCGACTATGGATTACAAATCCTTTTTGGTCAACGCCCTGCTGCCCGGAATCCTGGAAGCCATTGTCATATTGGTGACAGTGTATGCCCTCGGCTCGGAACTGAAATACGGCACTTCCCGGCATCTCCTGGAAAAGGCAGGAGGCTCGATGTCGGCTGCCATGCTCGGCAAACTGATTCCATACACTCTGCTGTTCACCGCCCTCGGGATTATCATAGACCTCATTCTCTATGACTGGGCCGGATTTCCGATGGCAGGTTCGATATGGAACTTGTTCGCAGGGACTTTCGCACTGGTGCTGGCCAGCGAGGCGGTGGCGTTTTTCATCATAGGGACATTGCCGGTTCTCCGGCTTGCCATCAGCATTGCCGCCCTCTACAGTACCCTGGGCTTTTCGATGGCCGGTTTTTCCCTTCCGGTGGAGGCTATGCCGGCGTATATCCAGGGGCTTGCGGCCTGTTTCCCGGTGAGGCATTATTATCAGATGTACGTCCAGGAGGCGATTTTCGCCGGCGGTTTCGGCGCCTGGTACCCGCAGATAGTCTTTATGCTGCTCTTCCTTTTCCTGCCGGCATTCGTCTACAGGAGGCTGGAGAGGGCGTACCGGCAGCAGAATTTTCCTCGGAACTGAGGGCCTCTTTGTATTTATGCGTCAGATCTCTCGACTACGCTTGAGATGACGTTTTGAGGATAAGTAATAATATATAGAAAGATGAAGCGAATGGCAAAATATATGAGCCGATGGTGGGCCGACGTCACTTCGGCCTTTGCCCGGGAACTGAGGCATATTTTCAGCGACAGCGGGGTCTTGGTTATATTTTTCCTGGCCGGCCTGCTGTACCCGATCCTGTACGGTCTTATCTACAGCAATGATTCTGTGGAGAATATGCCTGTGGCAGCGGTGGATCTTTCGGGCAGCAGCGAGAGCCGCGGATTCGTGCGGAAGCTCGATGCGACGCGTGAAATAGAGATCAGGTACACCTGCGCGGATATGGCGGAGGCCGAGAGGCTTATGCAGCAGCGAAAGGTGCACGGGATAGTGATGATCCCGCAGGAATTCGGGGACAATATCGCGAGGATGCAGCCTGCCACGGTCTCGACATACGGGGATATGAGCAGTTTCCTTTACTACAAGAACCTGACTATGGGAGTGAATATGGTAATGCTGGAAGAGATGCACGGAATCCAGGCAGGGAGGTTCTCTGCCGCCGGCTATGACGGCCGGCAGGTCTCGCAGATGGTCAGACCTCTGAAATACGAGGAGAACAGCCCGTATAACAGAAATTTTTCGTACGGGCTGTTCTTCCTGTCCGCCGTCCTGATGATAGTCATCCAGCAGACGATGTTCTATGGTATGTCGATGCTGACCGGGACGATGAAGGAGGAAGACCGGCGCCTTGCCGTTCTGCCGAAGAGCCTGTACCGGAACCGGGCTTGCCTGACAGATCATACCTGGCCTTTTTCTCCGGACAGGACTCCGGGGATTTCCCGTACCGTCATCGGCAGAGGCGCCGCATACTGGCTGATTTACATGGGCATAGGCTCGTACATAGCCGGCATCGTCCCGGCACTCGTCGGAATGCCGCAGAACTGTCCCTTCGGGGAAATCTTCATCCTGCTGCTTTTCTATGTCACGGCCTGCGTGGTCTTCAGCCTGACTTTCAGCTCTTTCATCCGGCATCGGGAGACCGTATTCGTGATTTTCCTCCTGATGTCGCCGATTTGCCTGTTCCTGACAGGATTTTCCTGGCCGTCAAGCAGTTTTCCCTGGTTCTGGAAGATGTTTTCCTGCATTTTCCCGTCGACTTTCGCCGCCCGTGCCTTCATCAATATGAACACGGCGGGCGCCAGTCTTGCGATGTGCAGCGGCGAGATCGTCGCCCTGACCGTCCAGATCATCGTCTACTACCTTCTTTCCTGCCTCGTAGCCGGAACCCGGAGCCGTAAGGTCACGCCCGTCATTGCCGGGAACCAGGACTGATGCTGCGGTTGGCGAATACGGGACGGGAGAACCGGGAGGAGGAGCCGGACGATTTGGTCAGGGAAGACGTTGCAGGTGCCGTCAGTGTCCTTGTGGAGAGGTCGAAGGCAGTGAATTCCTCATAGTCGGGTTCCCGGCCTTCTCCCCGGGACATCACCTTGTCGTAGATGCTCTGTCGCGACGGGGCATTGAATCCGACAGTGTTGCTGTTCATCATACTGTCTTCCGACGGACGGTACACCCCGAAACTATACGTGCAGGCGCCTTCATATATGCCTAAGCCCTCGTCTGCATACGAACTGTCTGACAGGAATGCGCTCCACAGCACCTGCGTCTCATCCGTGGTAAAGTCCACATTCCTGGCCCAGTCTAACTCCTGCAGCGACTGGATCTGCCGTTTTTCACTCATCGTTATCATCCCTTCATAGGAATATTCGTCTTCGAGTTTGGCAAAGCCGTGCCCTACGGCTTCATGCGTCAGGACTTCCCTGAACTGTTCGCTTTCCATCCCGTAGATGGTCGGGCAGAAAGCTATCGCGAATTCGGTCATTTCATCTCCTTCGGAGAATCCGAAATAGGTCGTCCCCGCATATTCTTCGGAATTGAGCACAACCACAGCCAGGGCTTCGGCCGCATCCACTCCATCGACTTTCGACACATACTCTATTACCTTGTCGAGGTCTCCCGAGATTCCCGTGCTTCCGCTGCCCTCGAGTTCGCACCCGAACGCCGTGCCGTATCCCGTCCCGAATATATTGTTTTTCGAAACGGCAGTGATGTAATATACATCGAAATAGTCCTTTAGCGATTTTATCGGTTCTTCCGTAAACAGATTCCCGTAAGCCTTTTCCATAACGGCCGCATACGTCCCGTCAGCTATTTCCGTATCTATGAAACCGTCTCCCATAATGACTATCGGGATTCCTTCGCCCTCCGTGGCTTCCTGCAGCATCACCGTCTGTCCGTCGGCCGAATAGTCTTCGGATTCTTCCGCTTCCGTGCCGGACTGTGTGACGGTCACAGTATTCAGTATTTCCTGTTTCCAGAAATCTTCTGCAGAGAAGATGATCCGTGCCGAGAGCTGCATCGGAGTAGAATTGGCCCTTATGGTGAGCCGCAGTTCGTAGCCTGTATCTTCAGTCGTCAGGTCTTCATATCCTTCCGGTCTGAGTCCGGCATTGTCCTTCTCCATAGTATCTTCGTCGTCCGTCAGGTCGTCACCTGTTGTCTCTAAACCGGTATTTTCTATCATCATTGTGGCTCCAGAAGCAGAAATGCCCAGCATCCTTTCCGGGACATTGGTGGAAAACGCTATCGTTACGGTCCCTCCTTCGCTGCCGACTTCATATTCCTTCTGTACGATGTCGACATAGTACTTTGTCTTTTCCGGTGTGAGCCCCTCCTGAGGCCGCTCTTCTTCCTGTACGGTTTTCCCGGCTTCCGGCTGCAGTCCGTCGTCGGAGCAGGAAACAGACCCGGAAATCACTGCCAAAGTCATGGCTGACAATAATATTATCCGTTTCATAGCCAGTAAAATTTTTTATAAAAGAAAAGATTTTATTCTATGGAAACGAATAATTCCGACTAAACCGCATTTTTTAGACACAACCGGTGTACTTTTTCCTCCCTTTTTGGAAGTCGTTTTGATCGAAACTATAATTTATAGTGCCAGGAAGAGGTCGTCCAGGATGATTTCTTTCTGTACGATGCCGCTATAATTGTTCTGACAGACGCCTTCCGTTGTAACCATTGTCAGGATAACGGATTTACGGGTGCCGGTTTCTGTGATGAATGAATCGATCTTATTCCGCAATTTTTCTTCGTATGCCTTGTCTATAACGAACTCTTTCCGGGAATATTTCATTTCGCAGATGTTCACAGTGTCGTCTTTTCTGTCTATAAGAAGATCTATCTGTGTGCCATTGTCCGGATGTCTGCTTCGCCAGCTGCAGGCGGCTGCCTGGACACCCGCGATTCCGAGAGTGGCTTTTACCTGCTTCAGATGCAGCAGACACAGGATTTCGAAGGACAGACCGCACCAGGTCCCGTGAAGCGGGCTGTTGAACGATGCAGACCAGAAATGTTCGTCGTGATAGCTGTTTTGCTGGATAAATCTGTAGTAGAACAGGGTGTAGAAATCCACTAACTGGAACAGGACCGAGCTGCCGAGCCTTTTGCCTCCTGCACTCCGTGTCCTGCCGAAAGGAACGTACAGCCTGATGAAACCGCAGCTTTCCAATTCTTCGAGTGCCGTGCTCAATGCTCCGTTGTCGATGAGGCCGCTGGCTTTTACGATTTCCTTACGTGTCATGCCTATCCCCTTTGTCGCCAGACACTGTACGATTGCCATGTGTGGGGCGGCGTTCTTGAACAGAGCCTTGTACAGATCGTTGAATTCATCTTTCAGCGGAGCATTGCGGGAAAAGAAAAGCCTGTCTATATTCGCAGCGAGACTTTCTGACCTGTCTATCATAGAAAGATAGTATGGGATTCCGCCCATGACCATATAGCATTCGGCTATCTGTCGCCGCGAGTATGAAAAACCGTTTCTCCTGAAGAACTCTTCACATTCGTTCAAAGTGAACGGTTCGAGTACTATGTGATGGGTCAGCCTGTTATGCAGCCCTCCTTTGCTTCTTATCAGGTTGTTTATCATCCACGATGTGGCGGAACCGCAAACGAAAAGTTTCACATCGCTGCGCAGGGCTGCCCAGGTGTTCCAGAAATTTTCCAGTGCCGGTATGAATCCGGATTTTGCCGTGTCCATCCATGGAAGTTCGTCTATGAAGATGATTTTCCTGCCTTCCGGTAATGTTTCCAGATACTTCGACAGTTCGTAAAATGCCAGAATCCAGTCTTTTGGCACCGATAGCCGGGCAGAACCGGAATATTTCTGCAGAGCAATCGCGAAGTTTGTCAGCTGCTCTGATTTTGATGCACCGTAAATGCCTGTGACAAAGAAAGAAAAGCTATCTTGTGCTGTCGTCCGTATCAGACAGGTTTTTCCGACACGACGTCTTCCGTAGACTGCAATGAATTCTGATTGTCCGGATTCCATATACCCGGACAGTTCCTTGAGCTCGGCTTTTCTTCCGACAAACTCTTTCATAATGCTGGGATTTTCTGCGCAAATATACAAAATTTTATATGATTGCGCAGAAAATCGTGCGATTTTCTGCGCAAAATGATGAATTTTTTGCTTTTGCGCAGATTATTCCGAGATAATCTGCGCAAAAGCGGAATTTTTGTAGTGTTTGCGCTGATTATCTCTGGATATTTTCCCTGACGGCAGCGAGGCCTCCCTCGCCGGTTTCCTTGTAGAGGGACGGAAGGTCGTGACCGGTTTCCTTCATCACCTGCACGACGTCGTCGAATGAAACGCGGTGGTTCCCGTCGGAATACGAAGCATAGATATTGGCGTCGAGAGCCCGCGCCGCCGCAAAGGCATTCCTCTCGATGCACGGGATCTGGACCAGGCCGCACACCGGGTCGCAGGTCATTCCGAGATGGTGCTCCAGCCCCATTTCCGCCGCGTATTCCACCTGGGTGGGAGTGCCGCCGAAAAGCTGGCAGGTGGCGGCTGAAGCCATGGCGCAGGCCACTCCCACCTCTCCCTGGCATCCCACTTCCGCACCCGAGATGGAGGCGTTCTGCTTTACAACATTCCCGAACAGGCCTCCTGTGGCCAATGCGTGCAGGATTCTTGTCTCCGAGAAGTTATGCCCCTTGGATATGTGGTACAGGACAGCCGGCAGCACTCCGCTCGACCCGCAGGTCGGGGCCGTCACCACGACTCCTCCCGACGCATTCTCCTCGCTTACCGCAAGTGCATACGAGAAGACCATTCCCCTGGTCTGGAGATTCGGCTTGTAGCCGGATGCCTTTATATAATAGGTGGCGGCTTTCCGCGACAGTTTCAGCGGCCCTGGCAGGGCTCCCTCGGTGTCGATGCCTCTTTCCACGGCCGCTTTCATGGCATCCCACACGGTTTTCATATAGTCCCAGAAATCGGAATCCTCGCACTGTTCCGCATATTCCCAGTAATTCCGCCCGTTCTCGTGGCACCAGTCCACTATTTCCCGGATGGAATTCAGCCCGTAGACGTCGGGCCCTTCTCCTATGGCCGACCCGGGCCCTTCGGAAATCGTTCCGCCTCCGGTGCTGTAGACAGTCCATTCGTCGCTCGCATTGCCGCAGGCATCCATTGCCTTGAATTTTATTCCGTTGGGATGGTACGGCAGGAACACCTCCGGCTTCCAGACTATCTCCACCCGCTTCTTCCCTCCGTCCGAGAGCGCATCGGTCACGGCGACATCCGTCAGATGCCCTTTCCCCGTCGCCGCCAGGCTCCCGTAGAGGGTCACCTCGAACGCCTCCGCCTCCGGATGCCTCCGCGCGAACATTGCCGCCGCCTTTGCCGGCCCCATCGTATGGCTGCTCGACGGCCCTCTCCCTATCTTGTACAGTTCTTTCAGCGATTTCATCTATTCTCCATCTTTTCCCCGCTCCGTTGTCAAGCCCGGACTCCGGCTGCAGGATTTGAAAATCCCGGCAAAAATAATCATTTTTCAAGTCCCTACACTCTTCCTGAAATTATTGGCTATCTTTGTACCCGGTATTTCCAACCTGTTTTATCGGATTCATTCGAAATGATAAAAAGATACTGTTTCCGCCTGAGGGCAATCATCGCCTTTGCTTTTATGTCCGTATTGTCGTTGTCGGGCATAAAGGCATACTGCGCGGAATTTCCTGTTCTGCCTGAATCCGAGCCGGTGTGGAAGAATGTTCCCGTTATGGGAAAGCGGATGTCTGTCTACTGCATTTTTATGGATAGCCGAGGAATAGTGTGGGCGGGAACGAACAACGGGTTGTTTTTCTACGACGGTGTGTCTGCTCACCCGGCCGGAGGGACGGATATGATTCGCAATCAGGTGTATTCCATAATTGAAATGGACGACGGTCTCCTCTTGGGAACGAATACAGGTCTGATGACGTTCACCTACAAGACCGGTTCCATAAGTTTGTACTCCGATGACACTCCGAAAGAAATCAGAAGCATATTGCTCGATGGAGACATTTTATGGATCGGCAGCATATACGGGATGTATATCGCAGATTTGGTCACAGGCGAAATCAGGAATGTCTCGGAAGGCCTGCCGCACAAGTCCGTTTATTCGATACTGAAAGACAGCCGCGGTACATTGTATGCCGGGACATATAACGGGTTGGCAAGATGGGACCGGTCTGCCGGAATCTTCAGGAAAACGGATGTGCCGGAATCCGGAGGAAATGTCGGAAACCTGTTCGTAAACTGTCTGCTCGAAACGGCTGATCATTGCAATGTCTACATCGGCACGGAAGGGAATCTGTATCGGTTCAATCGCGTGAAAAACGCTTTCGAAACGAATCACCATGTCAGAGGACACAATGTAAAAAGTCTCGCAGAATCGTCAGATGGTCACCTGCTTGTGGGTACCGACAAAGGCATATTCGATATCTGTGAAAGTGACGTCAGGCAGTATGTCCATGATTCCCGTCAGGAATTTTCATTGGCGAACAATGAAATCTGGTGTATTCTTGCCGATGACAGGAACAATATCCTGGCCGGACATGAGGTCGGACTTTCCATTACGTCGGGTTCGGATGCCATGCGTGCTGTCAGACTCAGTTCCATCACGCATTCCGGTGAAGGGAATGATATCCATGTAATCTACAGGGACAGCAGGGATATCCTGTGGATGGGCGGGACGAACGGAGTGATAAGGCTTGCCGGAAACGGAAGGGTAAAATGCTACTATGCATCCGGTGAAGCACACTCCCTGTCCCACAACCACATCAGGTCGATCAGAGAAGATTCCGACGGTAATATCTGGTTTGCCACGGACGGCGGACTCAACCGGTACAATGCCTCGGCTGACGGTTTCGATGTATTCCGCATAGTGGACAAGGAAGGAAAACATGCCGCCAATTGGGTCTATGCTATCGAAGAGGATGGAGACGATCTTTTGGTCGGAAGTTATTTGGGAGGCTTGCATCGTGTTGCAAAAGACAGACTGAATTCCGTGAGGGGGGGGGTAATTATTTCCGATGAATCCGCAAATGACACTTCTCCGATGTTCAAGGGCAGCAATCTGAACCTGAACAGCAGTCTGGTAAACAACGTGATAAAGGATGCGGCCGGGAATGTCTGGATATTGTGTTTCGGCAGCCGCATTCTGACGGAACTTATGCTTGACGGGACAGTGAAAAGCTATGACATAAAGGATATGTCGGGGAATCATCCCGTCTATATAGCTTCCGACAGGTATGGAAGGATTTGGTGTGCCTTTAACGGCGGGGCCGTCGTTTTCAATTGTGATGATTCGTATGACATTATCCGCTTTCCGAAAACCGACAGTGACGAAAGCATCCTATCCGTTGCCGGAGTGGGAAAAGATGTCTGGATATCCACTGTTTCCAATATGTGGAGTATCGATGGCGAGACCCTCGAAGTGAGACTGTTGCCCATCCCTCAGAAATCATATAAGTCCATTTATGCAGACTCGGCTACCGGAAAAGTCTATCTTGGCGGAAATGACGAAATTACGGAAATCGTACCTGACAAACTCGGTGACAGTGCAGGCAAGCCTGCCATAAGAATGGTTCTGGCCGGTGTCGGAGACGGCAACTTCGATCTGTCGATGCTGACTCCGGGCGAAGACGGACTGACGCTTCCGCATGGCGGAAACCTGACACTTGTCGTAAGCAATCTCGACTATTCTCCGGACGCATCCAAACGCTATGTCTATAAATTGGCAAAAGCCCGGGCCGACACGGCAGTCAGGTGGATAATAATGCCGGAAGATTACAATATCATTTCCTTGTCCGAAATGAAGATGGGCGACTATTTCCTGCTTCTGAGGACAGTGGGGTCACCGGCTCCGGCCTATTCGCTGCCGTTGCGCGTGTCGGCCCCTCCTGCCCTCTCCTGGTGGGCTTTCTGCCTGTACTTTGCGGCGCTTGCCGCCATTGTTGCATATATAATCTTCGAAATGTATAGACGGAATGTCCGTATTCTTCAGGAGGAAGAAAGAAAGAAGTCCCTTAAAAATGCAGAACGGAAGCTGGCTTTCCTTACCGGGATTTCCCACGACCTGAAAACCCCGCTTTCCATGATTATGGGGCCGGCAAGTGTTCTGAGAGGAAAAACCTCAGACAAAGAGATACAGCAAGACCTCGGTCTCATTTATGACAATGCGGTCAAACTGAACAATATGATACATCGGACTCTTGAAATGAATTACCTGGACGTCGAAGATGAGGACAGCATGATTATTTCTGTTTTCGATGCAGTCAATCTGTGCAGGAGTATATTCGAAGCCTTCGAAGCTAACAACCGGCAGAAAAAATTCATATTCCATTCTGCGGAAACTCAGCTTCTTATAGAAACCGATGCAGTCAAATTCGAGTCTGTTATAACCAACCTCCTGTCAAATGCCTGCAAGTATTCGGATGACAATGCCACAATTTCGTGCGGGATAAGCCGTGACGGACAAAACGTCCGGATAGCAGTGTCAGATGATGGCATAGGAATAGACAAGACTGACCAGTCTTTGGTTTTCCAGCGTATGTTCAGGGCCCCTTCTTCATCCGGAACGCACGAAGGTACCGGCATAGGCCTGTATCTTGTCAAACGGTACATCGAACTGATGAAAGGAACCGTTGACCTGTACAGCGAAAGGGGACAAGGCACGTCGTTCATCATTACCCTTCCGCTGTCAGACAGGCCGGTGTCTGCGGAAAAAGAGCCTGTGGCGGATGACAACGGTGGTAAAAAACCGAAAATCCTGATAGTTGAGGATAATCCGCAAATATCGGAGTTCATCAATAGCCTGCTGAAGAAAGAATATACCTGTCTGTCTGCTGAAAACGGTCGTTCAGGTCTTTCAATCGCGGCATCGTTTGTCCCTGACCTTATCATTTCCGATGAATTGATGCCGGTTATGAACGGAATGGAGATGATTTCCCGTCTCAAACAAAATGTCAGGCTGTCCAATATTCCTGTCATTATGCTTACGGCAAAGTCTGACAACGACACCGAGACAAAGAGTGTCAGGGCAGGGGTAGACATTTTCATGCCCAAGCCATTCGAGCCGTCGGTTCTGACAGGGCGTGTAAAACATCTCATAGAACTCCGGGAAAAAATGCAGGAGTCCATCCGTATAGGAGCCATCACTGAAGTCAAGCCGATAGAGGCGGAATCAGTATCGGAGAAACAGCTTGCCCTGATATCTAAAGTAATAGAGGACAATGTTTCCGATCCGGATCTGAATGTGAACTGGCTTTGTGAAAAATGCGGGATGTCCAACAAACAACTGTACCGTATCATAAAGAAATACACAGGCGTCGGCCCTTTGGACTATATCAGGAACGTCAGACTCCAGAAAGCGGCCATGCTGTTGGGACAAAAACGATTCACTGTGGCGGAGATCTGTTATATGACGGGTTTCAAGACCCCGTCATATTTCGCGAAATGCTTCTATGACCATTACGGCGTAAAGCCGAGCCAGTACCGATCCGATATCTGATTCCGGACATATTGCCGACCGTAAATGCCGGAGTCCGATTTCTTGCATATTTTGTCCGATTTCCGGACGTTTTTCATTTTCTGACAGGATATATTTGCGACTGCAAGACGAAAGTCTCCATATCATATCCGGCAGACTCTGTCAGTACCCATAATCCGATAACTCGATAAACTAATATATACCGATATGAAAAATGCTCGTTCAGCTCCCGGAGTGAAAGCATGGTTGTTGGGAGCAGTACTATCTTTACTTATGTTCGCAGGACCGGCGTATGCGCAGGCAGGCAGAACTGTCACGGGAACAGTATCGGATGAAACGGGGCTGTCCGTAATCGGAGCTGCCGTTCAGGTGCCAGGTACGACTACCGGGGTAGTAACGGATCTTGACGGAAACTTTTCCTTAGTGGTCCCGTTATCTACTGGTCAGCTGACCGTTTCCTGTGTGGGTTTCGTCACGCAGACAATAGACATCACGTCTGACACGCTGCAGGTGACGATGAAAACCGATACGCAGCTTATAGATGAAGTGGTGGTGGTAGGTTACGGAACAACGCGCAAAAGTGACCTGACTGGTTCCGTCAGTACGGTACGTTCCGATGATTTCAATACCGGAACCGTCAATTCCATGGAACAGCTCATCAACGGCAAGGTGTCCGGCGTACAGATCATGAGTTCTGGCGGTTCGCCGACAGCAGGAAACACTATACGCATCCGAGGCGGTGCTTCCCTGAATGCTTCGAATGATCCTCTGATAGTCATCGACGGAGTGCCCCTTGAAAGCGGTGGCATCGAAGGTGCCGGAAACTTTATGAGTATGATCAACCCGGCTGATATAGAAAGTATGACGGTGTTGAAAGACGCGGCTTCGACCGCCATTTACGGTTCGCGTGCATCCAACGGCGTACTTCTTATTACGACCAAGAAAGGAGGAGATGACAGGCTCAAGGTAAGTTTCGTCACGAACAATTCAGTTTCGACAAAGACGAGGGTTTCCGATATACTCACAGCAGATGAATTCCGCTCGGTCATAATGGAAAACGGCACTGCAAACCAAATCGCCCTGCTCGGCGACTGCAATACCGACTGGAACAAGGAAATTTTCCATGCGGCGTTCGCAACAGACAACAATCTCAGTGTGTCCGGCAGGGCAGGCAGTGTGCCTTTCCGGGTTTCGGTCGGCTATCTGAACCAGAACGGTATTCTGAAATCCGACAAGGCACAGCGCTACACCGGCAGTATAGTCGTGTCCCCGTCGTTTTTCGAGGACCATCTCAAACTCACTCTAAACGCCAAGGGCTCCATCAGCCGGAATCGTTTCGCTGACACGGGAGCCATATACGGAGCAGCGTCGTTCAACCCTACCGTCCCCGTACATTCTGAAGACGGTTCGTTCGGCGGCTGGTTCGAGTCCATTGCCCCGAGCGGACTTCCCGACGGGGAAATCAACCCGGCAGGACGGCTCAGCTACATCGACCATACCGGAGACGTGAAACGTGTCATCGGGAACTTCGATATCGATTACAAATTTCATTTCCTGCCGGAACTGAGAGCCCATGTATCTCTCGGTCTCGACTATGCCCAAGGCTATGGAATCTACTATTGCCCGGAGGGCGTGGGAATGAACAATGCCGTGGACGGCACGAACAACAAATACGGCCCGCAGACCAACGAGAACAGGTTGCTCACCGCATATCTCAACTACGGCAAGAACTTCGATAGCATAAAGAGCAATATCGACATCACCGCAGGCTATGACTACCAGTACTGGAAAACTGCGACGGCCGGGTACGACAGGTACAATGTCTACGGGGAAGTACAGTCCACCGCCGCCCCTACCGACCAGAGGCACGCTCTGATTTCATTCTACGGACGTCTGAACTACTCTTTCGACAACCGTTATCTGCTGACAGCTACCGTACGTGCGGACGGCACATCAAGATTCTCGCCGAAAAGCCGCTGGGGTTTCTTCCCTTCTGTCGGTATAGGCTGGAGAATCGACAGGGAAAGTTTTATGGGAAACGTCGCCTGGATAGACAATCTCAAATTACGCGTTAGCTACGGCGAGACCGGACAGCAGGACATAAACAACAACTACGGCTACATGCCCGTATTCAGCATCAGCGATCCGGGAGCGTATTATCCGATAGGTGACGGAGGCGAATATATCCCGATGTACGCTCCTCAGGGCTATATCGAAAATCTGAAATGGGAATCCACCTCGTCCTGGAACTACGGCTTCGACTTTGCTGTTCTGGACAATCGTCTGAGCGGAAGTTTCGACTTCTATACCCGCAAAACGAAAGACCTGCTTGCAGAAGTTCCTGTACCTGCCGGAACGAACTTCGACTCGCGTATGACCACCAATGTCGGAAACGTTGACAGCCGGGGAGTGGAAATGAACCTGAATGCCACGGCCATATCCACAAAAGACTTTACCTGGGATCTGAGTTTCAATGCAACCTGGCAGACAATGAAAGTCAGGAACCTCTCTCTCGTGCCCGGAAGCGCGACTGTCAATACCCTTACGGGGCCGACGTTCGACAACTATTCGATTCAGGTGCTTTCCGAAGGTTATGAGCCGAACATGTTCTACCTCTATCACCAGATCTACGACACGGATGGCAAGCCTATAGAAGGAATGTATGCCGACATCAATGGTGACGGAGTGATCGACAACGACGACCGTTACCGCTGCAAGTCTCCGGCCCCGGACTGGATCCTCGGTTTCAGCACGAATCTCCGATGGAAAAAGTGGACCCTCGGCTTCAGCCTCCGGGCCAATATCGGCAACTACGTCTATAACGGCAACGCCATGAATATGGGCGCCTGGCAGGCTGTCAGCTACAATTCCTACCAGCTGAACAACCTCACCAGGAGCTATCTTGAAACCGGTTTCCGGAACAAGCAGTACCTGTCTGACTACTACCTTGAAAACGCTTCATTCCTGAAGATGGACAACCTGTCACTCCACTATACTTTCGGAAAACTCGCCTCATGGTGCAGCAACCTGTACATAGGAGCTTTGGTACAGAACGTATTTACCATCACGGGATACAGCGGCGTCGATCCTGAAGTGCCGAACGGCTGCGACAGCTCTTTCTATCCGCGGCCACGTACATTCTCCCTCTCCGTAGGCATCGATTTCTGAGTATTTTCCCGAATAAATAAACCGAAAAGGCAATGAAAAGACACAAATACATATTATACTGGGCGCTGACGGCACTGACGGCCGGACTTCTCAGCGGCTGCGTCGGGGATCTCGACCAGTATCCACACATCGAAAAGTCTTCGAAGGATGTCTATACTTCAGTCCAGAACTACAGGCAGGTACTGGCCAAACTTTACGGCTCGTACGTCATGTCCGGGCAGGACAAGGGTGGCGGGAACAAGGATATCGAAGGTACCCGCGGATTCGACTACATGCGCTGCTATTTCAACCTTCAGGAATTGGGAACCGATGAAGTCGCAATGATTTCGTATGCAGCCGATAACCAGACGGGACTTTCCTTCCTCTCCTGGGATGCCAACGACGTGTGGGTGTATGACACCTACTACAGAATCTACTATACCATCTCACTTTGCAATGAATTTATCCGCAACGCCACCGACGAGGCCATAGCCGGCTTTTCGGACGGCGACCGGGAACAGATCCGCCGGATGAAGTCCGAGGCCCGTTTCCTGCGTGCCCTCGCTTATTCTCACGCCCTCGACCTTTTCCGCGACGTTCCGTTCGTGGACGAGAACTCCACCATCGGCAATTATTTTCCTCCGAAATACTCTGCACAGCAGATTTTCGATTACATCACTTCCGAACTTGAGGACGTCGCCTTGCAGCTTCCTGTGCAGCCTGAGTATCCGCGTGCCGGTGCTGCAGCTGCCTACGGCATCCTGGCCCGCGTGTATCTCAATGCTGAAACCTACGGCTGCGGAGACCACTATAACGACTGTGCCGATGCCTGCCTTGCCATAATAGAGGATTTGGGTTACGATGAGCTCGAGCCGGATTATTCGAGGCTGTTCGGAGCGAGCAACAATCTGTGCACCGGAGAAATCCTGTTCGCATTTGCCGTAGACAACGACATGGCTGTCTCCTGGGGTGCCAGCACTTATATCGTCTGTGCACAGACTCACGGAAGCGTCGCATACGAGTTGGGCGTGCAGAACCAGGCCTGGGAAATGTTCCGCTGCCGCAGCCCGTATCCTGATTTCTTCGATGAAGACGGCGATTGCCGCAATCTTTTCTATACTGACGGCCGCAACTCGAAACTCGAGGTCTTCGGTGATAAGACGCAAGGCTATTTCTACAAGAAATGGAACAACCTGTACGATGACGGTACTGCGCCCAAAACTACAGACGGGGTGTGTACGGATCTGCCGATCGTCCGGCTTGCAGACGTGTATCTGATGCTTGCGGAAGCACGGTTGCGCGGTTCGGACAGAGTTACGGACAATGTAGCACGCCGCTATGTGAATCAGGTCAGAAGACGGGCGTTCGGGAACAATACACATGACATCAGCGACATAGATTTCACCCTTGATTTCATCTTCGAGGAGCGCTCTAGGGAACTTGCCCTTGAGATGGTAAGGCGTACCGACCTGATCCGTTTCGACCGGTTCACGACAGACAAATACCTGTGGGATTACAAGGGAGGCGCTCCTGACGGAAGGTCGGTGGACAGCAAATACAATGTCTACCCTATACCTTATGCCGAGCAGACGGCCAACCCTAATATGAAACAGGACTATTAAAAAGAAAGATATGATGAAAGCAATACATAAATATCTGATAACGGCATTTGCGGCAGGAATCTTTGTGTCCTGCGCAACAGACATCGAGAGACCGGAACTCATCGGATTCCGCGGTCTCGAACCGAGGGAACTGACAGCAGACAAGACCGAGGTGATTATGACCGGCATCGACGAAATGAATTCCGCAGTGACCTTTGCCTGGGGCGGATGGGAACTGTCGGTGGACAACCCGGACTATTCAATCGCCGAGGAAAGCGTCCTGACATACATCGAGATGTCCCCGAACGCGGATTTTTCCCCGGTGGAAGCGACTCCTGTCGAGGGCTATGAGAAGACTTTTACTGAAAAGGAACTGAATACGGTATTGCTTGCTCTCGGTTATGATACTCCGGCGGACGGGGCGACGTCTGCAGGTGCGCCTCTGTACGTCAGGATAAGGTATGCGGTAGCGGACAATGTGGACTATCAATACAGCCGTACAGTCGAACTTCTTGCCGCTCCGTATCCTCTCCGTATGAACCGTATCGATCTGGTAAGCAAGGATGACCGGACTACGGTGATAGCATCCCTGTACTCACCTTCGGAAAACGGTTTCTACAGCGGGTGGCTGACAGCATCGGAGTGGCTGAATTTCTATCTCGTGGAACGTGACGGGACACTCTGGGGCAGCGTGCCGGGGTACCCGTACAGGATAACGACCGATGAAGCCACATTCTACAACCTGTGGTTTCCGGAAGAGCCGCTCTATTCCTACTATGTGACGGTAGATACTGAAAATCAAGTGTGGACAAGCGAATATGTCAGCAAGTTCTCCCTGACGAACATAACGGAAGGAGGTTCGTCGCAGCTTACGTTCGACGAGACATCGCAGACCTGGACTGCAAGAGTAAGGACCACGCAGGCCTCTAAATTTATGGCCATAACTACCACTGTAAAATATGCTGATGATAATACCGTCGTTACCAATCCTGACGGTACAACATACATTGAGACTATTGCAGCTATGCATCAGTTCACCGACATCCTGACTATTCCAGAGGCCGGATTATGGACCGTAACTATAGAACTCTCCGGTGCAGAGCCGCGGGCTGCATATACATCGGACGATGAATCCTATACGGAACTCATCGATGGAAGCAAAACAGAAATGAAAAGCCGGCTGTTCTCTTCCTCCAGGAACGGTGTCTATTACGGTTTCTATTATTCCGACGGCTCGGAAAGCTTTTACTTTGCCTCTATGGACAGGGAGACGGTCTATGGTGCGCTTGGCGAAGGTTCCCTCAGCGCAGGCAGTACGAGTGCCTTGCCAGCCCTCGAAGAAGGCCTTTATTTCATCGAAGCGGATCTCAACGACCTTACCTGGTCGGCGGAAAAGACCACATTGTCGGTTACAGGTTCTTTCAACAGCAGCAGTTTGGATGCAAACGTGATGAAGTACGACGCCCAGAACGGTGTCTTCTATTCTGACGCTACACTTGACGGCAGCTCGATAAGCATTATCGTCGGCGGCAACTGGAGCAGGTACCTGGGGATGATGGCAGTAGGCACGGACAGGCTCGGCTACTGTGAAGGGGACAAGAACATAACGTCCAGAGCGTCAGGACAACGCCGTGTAGAAGTGAACCTTACCGATATGGGTAACATTACTTACAGTATTAAAAGCAAATAGGAATCTTTTCAATTATGAAAAAAACATTCATAACCATCCTTTCAGCGCTATATGCAGTTTTGTCCATGACATCCTGCACTAAGGAGCAGCCTGAATTCAAGGAGCGGCCGGTGGTCACGCCTCCTGCCCCGACGGAAAGCTTCGCATCGGGAGCCGACATCAGCGGAGTGATCGAATTCGAACAAAGAGGCGTGAAATTCTACAATAAAGACGGCGAAGAGACCGAATGCACGCAGATTATGAAAGAACTCGGGATGAATGCCATCCGTCTTCGTGTCTTCGTAAATCATAGGTCCGGTCTGTGCGGGAAAGACGATGTCCTCGATTTGGGCAAACGAGCCCACGACCTCGGGATGCGTCTTATGATAGACTTCCATTACAGTGACGATTTCGCTGATCCGGGCAAGCAGACCATTCCTGCTGAATGGCAGGACTATGACTACGAGCAGATGAAACAGGCCGTCAGAGACCATACCGCCGACATCCTTTCAGCTCTGAAAGCCGAGGGAATAAACGTGGAATGGGTACAGGTGGGCAACGAAACCCGCGGCGGAATGCTCTGGCCTATGGGCAATGCGGACGAAAACATGCGCCAGTATGCCGGACTGACCCAGGCAGGCTACGATGCGGTGAAGTCGGTTTTCCCGGATGCCTCGGTGATCGTACACATCGACAAGGGCGATGAGTACAACCTTTATCTGAAGATCTTCGACGGTCTGAAGCGGAACAACGCCAAGTGGGACATCATCGGGATGTCTTTCTATCCGGATCTTGCCGTATGGCAGGAACAGACGGACGAGCTTACCGCAAATATTATCAAGCTTTCCGAAAGATACGGCACGCCTTGTATGGTCGTAGAGACCGGAATGAACCGCGACCAACCGAAGGAGTCCAAAGAGTATTATACCTACCTTTTCGACCGGATGATGAACGATGTCAAGGGGTACTGCCGGGGCATCCTTTGCTGGGAGCCGGAAACATATCCTGCGACCGGTTCCGGCTACGACAAAGGGGCATTCGATGACAGCGGCAAACCTACTGAAGCCCTGAATCCGTTCGATCTGAGCCAGTATTAACCCTGGCAGGGCTTCCGGTTCGTCCGCATTATAAAACCTTACATAAAACATTTGGGATATAATGAAGGAGATTATTATTACATTGGCTGCAGCCACACTATACGCCACATCTTTAGCTCAGGCGCCCCAGCTTCGCCCCGACAATATCGATGAAGTTCTCGAAGCCATGACCCTGCGAGAGAAAGCCACGCTGTTAGTCGGAGAACTGTCTGCCAACCAGCAGGCCTACGGGACACAGATCAGCCATTCCGACAGATACATTCCCGGGGCAGTGGGCAATACCTATCCGATTCCCCGGTTGGGAATACCGCCGACAGTAATGGCCGACGGCCCTGCCGGTCTGCGCATCTTCACCAAACGCAACTATGACAGCAAGACTTATAACTGTACCGGGTTTCCGATAGGGACGAGCCTGGCCGCCACCTGGAATGAGGATATGGTCAGCCGTGTTACGGAAGCCATGGGCAACGAGGTCCTTGAATACGGGGTAGACGTGATCCTGGCTCCGGGAAACAACATCCAGCGGAACCCTCTCTGCGGGCGGAATTTCGAATATTTTTCCGAAGACCCTGTTCTCAGCGGAAACATCGCGGCCTCTTACATCCGCGGTATCCAGAATAACGGTGTTGGCACTTCTCTCAAACACTTTGCCTTCAACAACCAGGAGACCCGCCGTCTCGGTGCGGACGCCATAGTGTCGCAGAGAGCTGCACGGGAGATTTACCTCAAGCCCTTCGAGATAGCTGTGAAGAAAGCGCAGCCATGGACTGTCATGAGTTCCTATAACAAGGTCAATGGAGAGTACACCAACTGCCGCTATGACCTGCTTACGGATATCCTCCGCGACGAATGGGGCTTCCAAGGCATAGTGGTGACCGACTGGGGCGCATTCTTCAAGGCTGACAAATGTCTGCCTGCCGGAAACGACCTTGTCCAGCCGGGCTCTCCAGACTTCATCGACGAGATTGTGGAAGCCGTGGAAAGCGGAGCACTGGATATGGAATATGTCGACACCTGTGTGCACCGTATGCTTGAATACATAGTCAAGACCCCTCGTTTTAGAAAATATGTATTCAGCAACGAACCCGATCTTGAGGCACATGCCGCCATAGTACGCGAAGCCGCTGCGGAAGGCACTGTCCTTCTGAAAAACGACGGGGCTCTCCTTCCGTTGGACGGAGTGCGGAATGTGGCTGTCTTCGGCTGCGGTTCTTACAGGCCGATAGCAGGAGGTACGGGTTCGGGAGACGTAAACAAGGCTTATATAGTATCTCTGATAGAAGGCCTGAACAAGGCCGGGTACGACATCGACAACACCCTCGTGGACGAGTATACCAAGTATCTTTGGGCGTATGACGAGAAGATGTCGAAATTGGAATGGTGGCAGAGGAATCCGGTCGCTCCGGAGTTCATCCCGGAAGCCCTGGTGGAATCCGTGGAAAAGAACGACTTAGCCGTCGTTACCATCCAGCGCCAGTCCGGAGAGGGCCGTGATCGCCACGCGGATGACTTCTGCCTCGATGCTGACGACAGGGAACTTCTTGTCAGGGTCGCAGATGCGTTTCACAAGGCCGGAAAGAAAGTGGTGGCCGTACTCAATGTCGGAGGGGCCATCGAGACTGCTTCCTGGAAAGACATTCCGGACGCTATCCTGCTTCCATGGCAGTGCGGACAGGAGATCGGGCATACCGTTGCGGACGTCATCTCCGGCAAGTCAGTTCCGTCGGGACACCTGCCGATGACTTTCCCGATAAAGCTGGAAGACCACGCCTCTACTGCCAATTTTCCTCTCGATTCTCCCGATATCAGCGGCTGGGGCGATGAAGACAGGTACGACCGCCCGAATGTCGACTACACGCATTACGAAGAAGACATCTATGTCGGCTACCGCTGGTTCGACAAGCAGGGCCTTGACGTGTCCTATCCGTTCGGCTACGGACTTACCTATACTACTTTCGGGTTCGGGAACATGACTTTGGAAAAAGTTTCGGAAGACGAGGTCGAAGTGAGGGTCGATGTCACGAACACTGGAAAGCGTGCAGGGAAACAGACCGTGCAGATTTACGTTTCCGCTCCGGAAAGGAAGATGGACAAACCTGTGCAGGAACTGAAAGGCTTTGCCAAGACCGCGTTGCTGGAGCCAGGCGAGAGCCAGACTGTCACGATAAGGATTCCGGTCATGGATCTGGCTTCATTCGATGCAGCACAGTCAGCCTGGACAGTGGATGCCGGCACCTATGTCTTCCGCGCAGGAGACAACAGCCGCAACATCCTGTGTGAGTCTGTCTTGAAGCTCGGAAAACGGCAGGAAAAGGTCTCGGACAGTCTTAAGCTCATTGAAAACAAATAATTATCCAAATAAAACCGTCATGGAAAAGGAAAATTACACATCCCCGGAAATGTCCGAAGAGAGGATAATGTCCGAAAAAGGCTTTGCAGCAAGCGGAGGCTTCGGCACGAAGGAATTGGAAGAAGAGACATTCGATTTCGAATGGAAATAATAACCTTAAAATCGCTATACAATGAAAAAGTTTCTGTTTATTTCATTTGCAGCCCTTATGGCTATAGCCGGCTGCAGCAAGGACGATGTCCCGGGAGAAGACGGGACGCCTGGAAATACTCCGGATGAAGAGGATTTCATAGCATCGCAGTTCGTAATCAGTGCGACTTCTTCATCCACAAAGACGACATTGGACGGAACGTCCATCCTTTGGGAGACAGGTGATGCCATCACTCTTTTTGCCGAGGACGGCAATCCGGTGAAATATAACCTTACCGGAGGTGAAAATACGACTACCGGCACATTCACTGCCGATACTGACGAACTGCCGGCACACACTTCCGGATATGCCGTCTATCCTGCCACCGAAAATTCATTGACAGACGACGCTGTCTCTGTCGAAATCGCCGCAACGCAGACATATTCTGCGACCGGTTTCCCGACAGCATATCCGATGGCAGCCAAGTCTGCGGACGGCAGGAACTACTCTTTCGAGAATCTCGCCACGGTGGTGAACATTCCTTTGCAAGGTGAGGGCATTACTGTCAAGAGTATCATTCTGGAGACTTTGGAGGGAGAAAAGATTGCGGGTGAATCTGTGATACGGTTCGGCTTGCGTACCCCGTCGCTGTCAGCCTCCGGCAGTGCCGTCAGCTCCATTACCTTGGATTGCGGTACAGATGGTGTCACTCTGGGAGAAGTCAATACTGTCTTCAGCTTTATTGTCATTCCGGACGTGTATTCCGGATTCAGGATTACTGTAAAACAAGCCTCCGGCCCTGACATCGTAAGGACTTCGTCTGAAGAAATCGAGTTGAATGAAGGTACCGTTGCGACCCTTCCTGACGTTCAGCTGAAAGGCTGGAGGATTTCCGGAGAGGCTCTCGGAAATACCTATGCGGAATTCTCCGGCAGTACCCGTTTTATTTCCCTAAAGGGCCAGACTGTCTCCGACGGGATTTTCACGGTTTCCGACACTGACGGCAACGAATATTCCTGCACATCGGATATCACCGTGAATTTTGCCAACCGGCTTCAGTCCAGCAGCGCCGGTTCCGTATCGCTTGCCTCCGGCACCTATGACCTTTACATTGATACCAAACATATGTGTTTGTTCGTGATGGGTGAAGGAAAATCACCGTTCGTGGTCCAGGGTGAAGGAAATGAATGGGGCTCGACCGGTCCGTTGACGGAAACGGATATGACACTGACCGAAGACGGCCTTTTCGTGGCCGAGAATGTCCAGTTCCAAAATGAGGCGGCATTCAAGATTACGGCATCACGCAACGGAATGTCTTGGGTAGACTTATCGAGTTACTATGAGATAGTGGCTACGGAGTGGGCGGATATTACAACAGGTACGGCAGTCTCTGTGAAAGACAAGTCGGAGAACAATGAAGGCTCGGGATTCTATCATTCCGCTTCCACGGGCCCGTTCGACATCTGGTTCGACCCTGACAACATGCTCGTCTGGATAATGAACCAAGGCCAGCAGCCTCGGATGTAAGTCCTGAAACCGTCTCTGCACAAGAGGATGACAGTCGTTTTCCCGGGTTCACGGTTTGTACCCGGAACGGCCGTCATCCTCATTCTTTTTCCGTCTTCTTATGCCTGATCCGCTGTATTTTTTTATTTCGGACATAGAGGTACGGCGATTCCGGCAGTTCCGGCAGCACTCCGTCGATTCCGTCGATCTGCTCTATCGCTTTAAGCAGCAGGAGGAATGTGCCGAGCGAGATGTTCGATGCCGCCCCGCTTTCAAACTTGTGTATTGTAGCCACTGTAAGTCCGGACTGTTCTGCTACCTCTTTCTGTGTCATATTCATTCTCATTCTGTATTCTCTGAATCTGCGTCCCAGCATCCGGATCAATTCCGGAACTGAATATTTATAGGAGTCTGTCATTGATAAATTCAATTATAATATATTTTATTATTGATAATTATTTATAAATATAATTATATTTGTATTTATGAATCCACGTTGTTTTTTTCCCCCCCCCCATCATAAATTTTATGAGACATTTTCGAGGATATCCGGTTTTCCTTTGAGAAAAACAAAACTGTTTATCAATGCTTTATCAGAAACATCTCTGCCATTTGAAACAGTTCTTCCCGTGAAATACCGAATATGCCCTTGTCGTTTATTTTCTCGTACTCTTCAGAACCTTTTCGGAACACATATTTCATGGGTTTCCCGTCCACATCGGCAAGCAGATGCAGATTCCCCTTATAAGCAAGTTCTATTTTTATATTGCGGACTCTGTGCCCGTCCAATATGCGTTCACTGTTTTTCTGAAAATCGTTTTCTTGGGCATATCCCCATTTTTCAAGGCGTGAAAGCAGGCAGGACTCTATGCGGTTTATCCATTCTTTCCGGACATTATATGCCGAGGCCGTTTCCCTGAATGACATGACAGCTTCGGCAACTTTATTTATTATGGCCTCGGCACGGCGGATTCCATTCTCCTTTGCAAATGACATTACATCCGATTTGGTTATGTCCGAGACTTTCCCTCTTACCATAAGGCATCTTTCTTCCTGGGGCTGGAATCCTCCACGGTTGAATATAAATGTCATATCGTATGCCGGCGAGAGCGACCATTGTCCTTTTCTGTCCATCACGAAAGTGAAATTTTTGTCGTGGTCATCGGTATTGTTCGCTAAAATATTGAATATCATCCTTCTGAAAACCTCCTCACTGTCTTTCTCCGGCAGGCGCATTTCACGGCATACTCCAAGTAGCTTTTCATAACTGTCTGTTCCGGGACAGAGTGCGGCAAGCGTCTGTGTGTGCAGTTTTTCCTTGCCGATTCTGTCGAAACGCCTGGTAAGGAAATGCTTTTCACCCTCGACATCCAGCAACGCGGAATCCATAATGGCGATTCCGGCTTTGCGGCACATTTCATAATACGTCATCTCGAGTTCGGCAGATGACCGGTCGGGATCTCCGAATTTAAGTATGCAGTAATCATAGTCTTCCATACCGGCGAGCTGTCCGGAACGAATATCTCCGGTTTTTCTGTTAATTGCGATGACGGCTTTCGGCTGTCTTCCTCCTGCAGATGTTCCGACGGCGATCAACGCCTGCATGGTCAACGACTCTCCTGCATTGATTTCCACATTTTCCCTGTCATTGAATATCCGCCTGGCGAGGTCGATGAGCGACCGCGCATCTATCTTGCCGTTAATGGAAAAATGCCGGTATTCAGGCAAAAATTCAAAAGCCCCCATACCTCGCTTGCCGATAAACGACAGTTTTTCAAGCGGAGTAATGTCGGCATTCGATATGCGATGTTCTATCCTCCATTGCTCGAAAAGCCTGTTCCCCCAGTCATCCGGCAATGAGTCGGCTAAAAATGCCGGAAGTTTCTGATATTTCCTGTCGTCTTCTCCATATACCGGAAGCCTGCTTTTCAACCCTTTTACCGGAGCTGTCAGAGGCGCTATTTCAAGTCCGGTCCGGATAAACTCAGGGTTATAAGTGAAATATGTATTGTTTATGCTTTTATCCCAGACAAGACGTCCTATTTCCTTGTCCCATAAAAATATTTTCAGAGCATTGTTCATCGCTATTTCGTATCTTATAAATTTAAGTATCCTATAATCTAAGTCTAATTTTATGGCATAAATATAAATAAAATTTAATTAATGCGAAGATATGAAAAATCTGCCGCACGACTTTCAAAAATCCGATTGTAAAAAAGTCGCAAAATATTTCCATTTGGGACAATCGGGCGGCAGATGTGTCGCAACAGAAAAATATTTGGTATATTTGGCCTCGGCCAATAAATTGCGATATGACGGATAAAGATTCTGTAAAAACCCCCTGGTACCCGTACACGGAAGGGGTGCCGGTGCATCTTGACTATTTCCGCGGCTCCATGTTCGATATGGTGGCAGGTGTGGCGGAAAAGTACCCTAAATACATAGCCTTCGACTTCATGGGTCGCTCCACGACGTATACGCGGCTTGTGAAAATGATAGAGACCTGCGCCAAGGCATTGAAAACCATAGGAGTGCGAAAAGGAGACTGCGTGACCATAGCCATGCCCAACTGCCCGCAGGCCATCTATATGTTCTATGCTGTCAATATGATAGGCGGGATAGCGAGTATGGTGCATCCGCTTTCGAGCGAAAAGGAAATCGAATTCTATCTGAACGAATCGGGAAGCGTGACTGTCATTACCCTGGACCAGTTCTACGGCAAGGTGGAAGCCGTCCGCAAGAATACAAAAATCGTGAATGTCATCATAGCACGCATCAAGGACGAGCTTTCCCGGCCGATGAAGGTAGGGTATATGCTTACCGAGGAACATAAAATAGCGAAAATCCCTCAGGACGCCCCTGTCATCACCTGGAAAAAGTTCCTGAAACTCTCCAAATGCTGTTTCTACAATTACAAGGTGGAGCGCGGGGACGATGACCCGGCAGTCATCCTCTATTCCGGCGGCACGACAGGTACTACAAAAGGGATAGTCCTGACCAACAAGAACTTCAACGCACTTGCGGAGCAGGTCATAGCCACGAATCCGATGTTCCGCCCCGGAGACAGGATGCTTGCCGCAATGCCGGTTTTCCACGGTTTCGGCCTCGGGGTCTGCATCCATACGATGCTGGCAAAGGGCGGCCGGTGCGTGCTTGTGCCGAGATTCACCGCCAAAAGCTACTCGAAACTCATCACTAAGTACAAATGCAACTTTATGGCCGGCGTACCGACCCTCTACGAGGCCCTGCTTCGCCTTCCGAATATGAAAAAGGCCGACCTGTCGCATCTGAAAGGCGTCTTTTCCGGAGGGGATTCGCTTTCCGTCGAACTGAAGAAGAAGTTCGACCGCTTCCTCGAAGAACACCATGCCTCTATCAGGATAAGGGAAGGCTACGGGACTACCGAATGCGTGACTGCATCCTGCCTGACACCGGTGAAGACATCCAAGGAAGGAAGCATCGGCATACCGTTCCCGGACACGTATTACAAGATCGTGAAGCCCGGCACTGAAGAAGAACTTCCTTACGGCGAGGAGGGCGAAATCGTGCTGTCCGGACCGACTGTGATGGCCGGCTATTACGGCAGGCCGGAGGAGACCGCCAGAACGCTCAGAAAGCATGCCGACGGGCTGACCTGGCTTTATACCGGTGATCTCGGGAGTATGGACGAACAGGGCTTCATCTATTTCAAGGGCCGTATCAAGAGAATGATCATCACGTCGGGCTACAATGTCTATCCGGCCCAGCTCGAGAACATTCTGGATGCACATGAAAAGGTGCAGATGAGTTGCATCATCGGCGTGCCCGATCCGTACAGGATGCAGAAAGTCAAGGCTTTCGTGATGCTGAAGCCGGGCGTTCCCAAGTCCGGGGAAACAAAGGAAGAACTGCTGGCTTACTGTCGGAAGCACATA
The DNA here is from genome assembly GCA_949295645.1 of uncultured Bacteroidales bacterium. Taxonomy (GTDB): domain Bacteria; phylum Bacteroidota; class Bacteroidia; order Bacteroidales; family UBA932; genus Cryptobacteroides. Next base: position 26,641 of record CASFLY010000092.1, read on the forward strand.
GCCAAGTACGCAATGCCGTATGACATCGAGTTCCGCGACGAGCTGCCGAAGACCCTGGTCGGGAAGGTCGCATACAGGGTGCTCGAGGAAGAAGAAGAGGCGAAAAAACAGACGGCGGGAGAATAAAATGACGTGAGTTTATGAGCGGACAGACGGAATACTCGAAAATCAGAAAAGGCGTACGTTTCCAGGCAGGAGTCTACGCTTTCTGCCGCGCGGTCATCGGCCCGTGGGTGACCCGTGCCCTGCATTTCAGCTATAAACCCAGCGAAATCAAAAGCCGGACTTTTCTGGCCTTGGGAAACCACACCCAGAACCTTGATCCTGCCCTGCTTGTCATCGCCACGAAAAGATATATGCGCTTTGTGGCCAATGCCGCCATCACCAAAGGCTTTGTCGGCCTTATCATGAACAATTTCTTCGGTGTCATCCCGCGCGAGAAAGGCGCGAAAGGGGACAAGGCGGTGGCTCTTATAGAGGCCAATCTGAAAGCCGGGGTGTCCGTGGGGATGTTTCCCGAAGGAAACCGCACCTGGGATGGAGAAACCGAATTCATCTCCCCGCGCACGGCACGTTTAGCCAAGGAATCCGGCGCTGCCCTGGTGACCTATCGCTTTACCGGCGGCTACCTGCTGCGTCCGCGCTGGGCCAAATACAAGAGAAACGGCCCGATGAGAGGCCGGTTGGTAAGGGAATACAGTCCGGAAGAATTGGCTGCAATGACCGAGGAGCAGGTCTATGCCGCAATATGCCAGGACCTGCACGTCAACGCATTCGAAGAACAGGCCCGGACAGGGGATCTGTATCCCGGCAAGAATCTGGCAGAGGGCCTCGAGTACGCCGCGTATCTCTGTCCGTCGTGCCTCAGGATAGGGACGATAAGGACTTCCGGCGACTGTATCAGCTGCGAATGCGGACTCCAGGCGAGGTATCTGGAGACGGGCGCTTTCGCAAAGGTGGACAAGATGCCGTTCGACAATTTCGCCCAGTGGAACGCCTTCCAGAAGAAGTGGATGAACGGGAACTGCGAAGCCTTGAAGGCCCGGACCGGAGAACCGATAGCTTCCGACGGCGGATTCCACGTGACTGTGGAGGAAAACGGTGTCAGGAAAAAACTCTCGTCGGATGCTTCGGTAGCGATGTTCGGAGACAGGATAGAGCTCGGCTTCGACGGGCGGAAGATCGCATACCCGATCGGCGTGATTTCCGGGTTCGGCACCGCACTGTCCGGGTCGATGTATTTCACCGTAGCCGACGGCCCTCATTATCAGCTGGTTTCCACACGGAGGGTGTCTCTGCTGAAATATTACGCCCTCTGGCGCTGTCTTTCCGGAAGGGCTTACATTTAGTCTGTTCTGACCTTCTTTTCCATAGAAAAACGGAGTTCCGATAAAAATTTTTGGATATGAGAATGAAAATAATGACAATGCCGGCGGCCGCGGCAGTGCTTCTTGCATTCGTTTCCTGTTCGGCCGGGACGGGAAGAAAAGACGGCGGGACGAAAACGGAACCGGTGCAGGTAAGGGTTGCCGAAGTGTCGGAGAAAGCCGGTCCGGTAGGAAACAGCTATGTCGGAACGGCTGTGGCCGCCAAATCCGCCTTCGTCAGCAGCCCGTATCCCGGAAAGCTGGCAAGCATGAACGTTTCCAAGGGGGAGAAGGTCAGAAAAGGCCAGGTGATCGCAGAAATAGAATCCTATGCGGTGAAAAGCAGCTGGGAGTCGGCCCGGGCCACATTGAAACAGGCGGAGGACGGCTATGACAGGGCGATGAAGGTGCATGGCTCCGGCAGTTTGCCCGATGTGAAATTGGTAGAGGTCGAAACCCGGCTTGCCAAAGCGCGTTCTGCTGCAGCGGCGGCGGAACAGGCCTTGGAAGACTGCAGGGTAAAGGCCCCTTATGATGCCGTCGTTTCGGATATATTCACCGACCCGGGGATGGAGCTGAACGCCTTGTCCCGGATAGCCAGGGTGGTGGACATTTCCACGATGGAAATACATTTCCCGGTTCCTGAAAATGAAATCGGCAGGCTGGAAACAGGCATGTCCGCTACTGTGGAAATACCTGCCCTCGACGCCGTGAACCTGCAGGGCCGGCTGACATACAAAGGCGTCGAAGCCTCGCCTCTGTCCCATACCTACAGCTGCTCTCTTGTTCTCGACAGGCAGCTCCCGGAACTCAGGCCGGGAATGGTCTGCGAGGTCCGCATTGACGGAGACGGGGCCGGCGGCTTCGTCATCCCGGCGGCTTCGATCCGTACCGACAGGGACGGACGTTATGTGTGGACCGTCACGGACGAGGGCATTGTCCGTAAGACATATATTGCCGCAGGAGGCTTTTCCGGCCGCGGCGTCATCGTTTCCGAAGGCCTTTCCGAAGGCGATCTTGTCATCACCGAAGGTATGCAGAAGGTATGTACAGGTATGAAAGTCAGGGTGGCAAGATGATGGAAAAGAAAGATTCGGCAGGTATAATCAGAGGTTTCATCGCGTATAAACGTATCATTTACGTAATAGTCGCGGTGCTTGTCCTTATAGGTATTGCCGGCCTTTTTTTCATAAACAAGGACGAGTTCCCTTCATTCGAGATCAAACAGGGGCTTGTCGCAGGAGTCTATCCCGGAGCGACGGCCTCCCAGGTCGAAGAGCAGCTGACAAGGCCCCTGGAAGACATCCTTTTTTCCTTTACGGAAGTCGACAGGAAAAACACGTATTCCTATTCCAGGGACGGGATCTGCTACATTTACGTGGACCTGACAGTGCCGGCAGAGGAAAAGGACAGGACCTGGTCCAAAATCAAGCTTAAACTCAATGCTGCAAAAATGGCGCTGCCGCCAGGCGTGCTGGCAGTGACGGTGCTCGATGATTTCAGCGCCGTGTCCTCCCTGCTCATCGCCCTGGAATCCCCGGACAAGGGCTATTCCGAGATGTTCGACTATGCCGAGGAGCTGAGCCGGCGTCTGCAGGGGATCCCGGAACTTGCGAGCGTGTCGGTGGTCGGGGCCCAGACGGAGGAAATCGCTGTCCGTCTCGACATGGGGAAACTGTCGGCATACGGCATCAGCCCGTCCTCGCTGATGCTTGGCTATCAGACTTCTGCGCTGCAGGTCTCCGGAGGCTCTTTCGAGACGGATTATGTAAACTCACCTGTCCATGTCATAAGCACCGTGACGTCGGAACAGGAAGTGGCGGAGAAAATAGTGTATGCTGATCCGGCAGGCAATATCCTGAGGCTTAAAGACATCGCTGAAATCGAGAGAAAATACGCAAAGCCGGAGTCCATAGTGAACTATAACGGCAATACGGCCCTGGTACTCTCCGTCGAAATGAGGCAGGACAACGACATAGTCGCTTTCGGACGGGAGGTCGACAAGGTCCTCTCCGCATTCTCGGAGACCTTGCCCGACAGCGTGAAGATGAGCCGTATCACGGACCAGCCGAAGGTGGTCGGTCAGTCGGTGCTGTCATTCCTCCGCGACTTAGTCATTTCGATGCTGGTAGTGATTTTCGTGATGCTGCTGCTTTTCCCGATGAAATCCGCCCTGATAGCCAGCTCCGGCGTGCCGATATGTACGGCAGTAGCGCTGGCGGTGATGTTCGTGGCCGGTATCGACCTGAACACAGTGTCCCTTGCAGCCCTGATAGTGGTGCTCGGAATGATAGTGGATGACTCCATAATCACTATGGACGGGTATATGGACAAGCTCGGCAGGGGAATGTCCCAGACGGATGCGGCTGCTGCGAGTGCGAGGGAGCTGTTCCTGCCGATGTTCATGGCCACCACAGCCATAAGCGTGATGTTTTTCCCTATCCGGGGCATCATTACAGGCTATCTCGGGGATTTCGTGCAGAATTTCCCGTGGGTTGTGGCCATCGCCCTCGGTGCATCTCTCCTGTATGCCACCGTAGTGGTCCCTTCCTTGGAAGTCCGCTACATCCGGACTCCTCGTTCCGGGAATACGGGCTGGTTCGGCCGGTTGCAGAACCGTTTTTTCGATGCCATCCAGAACGGGTACGAGTTTCTGCAGGCGGTATGCTTCAGGCATCCCAAGCTGACCCTGCTTTCCGGAGTGGCTGCGGTGGGTCTCGGAGTGCTGATGTTCAGTCAGCTGAATGTGCAGATGATGCCGATGGCCGCGCGGGACTGTTTCGCGGTAGAAATCTATTTGGATGCAAACGCCGGGCTTGACGACACCCGTGCGGTGAGCGATTCCCTGCAGCATATTCTTCTGAAAGACAACAGGATAACATCGGTGACGGCTTTCGTCGGGACTTCCGCTCCCCGTTTCAACGCGACATACGCCCCGAAACTTCCCGCCCCGAACTTCGCCCAGTTCATAGTGAACACCGTTTCGAACAAGGCCACTGAAGAAGTCCTTCAAGACTATGAAGGACAG
>CASFLY010000093.1 GCA_949295645.1 uncultured Bacteroidales bacterium
CCGTCGTTACGGATTTCTTCGAAATCCAATTTTCTTAAACCCCAGTCGCTGTGGCGACAGCCCCTTTTCAAGGGGCGCCACCCCCATTCGCCCCCTCGCTGGGGGCTCGTCGCAGAACTACTGTTCTGCTCCTTAAAAGGTAGTTCGATGACTTTCAACAAGTTGAAATTCGTCAAACTCGCGTTACTTTACCTTACGGCCGGCTTACGCCCTGCGCTGAAGGCCCCGTCATTTGACATCCAGCCCGAAGTCCGAGACGAGACTGCGCACCTCGTCGTTCCTCGACATCAGGTCCTTGGCTTTCTCGCTCGGCATGTAGACGGTCTGCGGCCTTTCTTCCTCCGGTGCGATATCCACCATAAGCCTCACGTCGGAAGCTCCGGTCACCTGCCGGAACCTGCCCTCCAGTTCGTGCAGGAGCTTGCTTTCTATCCATTCTTTCTGGGACAGGTTCAGCACGCTGAAAGACAGGAAACGGACTCCGTCCCGGGAAGACACGGACAGTTTCGACTCGCCGAGGGTATTGCTCAGCCTCGGCTTGGAGGCATACATAGCTACCAGTTCCGGCCACTTCGCCATCAGTTCCTCATCCGACAGCGGCTCTCTTGCCGCCGCATCAGAGGATGTTCCCGAAGCATCCGGAGCAGAACCTTCGCCGGCTTCGCTGTCCAGTATCGAATTCAGGGAAAATGCGGAATTCCTGCCTGCGGTCCTGGTTTTTCTCGGCTTGACAGTGTCTGCCGCAGCCTGCTCTGCCTTGGCGGGTCCGGTCGTAACAGTATCCGCCGCAGCCGGGGAAGCTGCAGCCGTCTCTGCCGGAGCGGCTGGCGGAGCCGCTGGGACCGATACGGCAGGAGCAGACGCCCCGGACTCTTTCCGGATCTCCGGTTTCTGCTGCACGGGAACCTGTGCAGGGGCGGGCTGCACTGCCGGCTGTCCGGCCAGTCTCGCTGCCAGTGTACTGAGTTTCATCAGGGTAAGCTCTATAAGGAACCGCGGGTTGATGCTGGCACGGTACGAAGATTCGCACTGCACGGTGATATTCATAGCCTCGTAGATAAAAGGCAGGGAGCACCGCGAAGCCTGCTCGGCGTAGCGTTTCTTCAAGGACTCCGGGAGTTCGAGCAGCGCCTCCAGTCCTGAAGTCCTGCTCACCAGCAGATCCCTGAAATGCGAACTGAGCGCGGACACGAAATGCAGGGCATTGAACCCTTTGGCAAGAATCTCGTCGAACTTGAGGAATGCCGTCCTGTAATCCCCTGCCAGGAAAGCGTCCGTCAGAGAAAACGAATATTCGTAGTCGAGCACATTCAGGTTCTTTATCACCTCCCCGTACCTGACAGTCTTTCCGCAGAACGCCACAGTCTGATCGAATATCGTCAGAGCATCGCGCATTGCCCCGTCAGCCTTCATGGCTATCACATGCAGGGATTCGTCGTCTATCTCCACACCCTCCTTCTCCGCTATCATTTTGAGGTTCCCCACTATCCCCTCCACTGAAATCCTGTTGAAATCGTAGGTCTGGCACCGGGACAGGATGGTAGGCAGTATCTTGTGCTTTTCGGTAGTCGCAAGAATGAAGATCGCGTATGCCGGGGGCTCCTCGAGGGTTTTCAGGAAAGCATTGAAAGCCGATGCGCTAAGCATGTGCACCTCGTCGATGATGTAGACGCTGTATTTGCCCGTCTGCGGCGGTATCCTCACCTGATCTATGAGAGCCTTGATGTCGTCCACGCCGTTGTTCGAGGCCGCGTCCAGTTCGTGTATGCAGTAAGAGCGGCCTTCGGCGAATGAAAGGCAGGATTCGCACTTCCCGCAAGGCTCCATATCCGGCCCCGGGTCCGCACAGTTTATCGTTTTGGCGAAAATCCTCGCCGTACTGGTCTTCCCCACTCCCCTCGGACCGCAGAAAAGGTATGCATGCGCAAGCTGTCCCCTCTTTATCGAATTCTTCAGGGTTCTGGCGATATTTTCCTGCCCGACAAGCGATTCGAAGCTGTCGGGACGGTATTTTCTGGCTGATACGATATACTGTGACATATCCCGCAAAATTAAGAAACTGTTTCGACTTTTCACAATTTAACTGACTTACCCGGAAAAAAGTTGTAACTTTGCCGGCAAAAGACAAGGATGGAAATGACGTATAAAAGGATTGCAGCAGCATTGGCCGCCGTACTTGTCCCGGTAATGCTGTCGGCCCAGGCCCAGATCAATACGAAGAAAATGAAAATAGAGGATTTCACCGAAAAGACCACGAAAGTGGTGATGACGGGGAACATCTTCTTCGACCAGGTATTCAAGGACGAGGTCCAGAGCAGATGGCGTATCTCGCCGTTCGAGTTCTGCTCGCTCGAAGAATTCGAAACCCTCAAGACCAGCGGGGACTATTACTTCCTGATGGTAGTGAAAGGACAGTTCAGGAAAGAAGCCGAGCCCGGCCTGGCGATGCTCTCGGTGATGAAAGGAGGAGAGGAGGCGGCCAGGGGGCTGAACAGGATGCTCGACGTGGTGACCGTGCCGATAATGTCGGCGGAGAACCCGTCCGGGCGCGAATTCGTCTTCCTGCCTGCACTGATAGACGTCATCCAGGATCACATCCTCCTGTCTATGGAGCGGGACGTGGCCGCTTATTCGGGTCTCGCCAACTACACTATGAATCTCGGACGGTCCGAGGGGATGGACATAGTATTTGCCGAGGACGACCTCTCCGACGACATATCGGAAAAGGCGCGGCAAGTGTATTTCAGGAACGGCATCACGGTGACGGATACCGATTCCGCCGATGAAATAATGACGAACCAGACGCCTCGGACCCTGGTCAGCTTCACGGTATATCCCTCCGACGGCAAAAAGGGCTCGTACTGCTACAAAATGCTCATCGACGCTTCCACCCACGAAATGTACTATTACAGAAGGCATAAGATTTCAGCCAGGTTCGGACCCGGATTCCTGCTCGAGGATATAAACAGGATTGCCACGAGATAAGGGCCTGGAAAACGCATATTATGAAATACGGAAAGACAGATTGCGGGCTGCAGTACGCGGTGAAGAGAACCGGTTCCGCAGCGGCATACTGCGCACTGAGCATCAAGTGCGGGACGCGCGACGAGGCAGGCTACCACAGCGGCATCGCCCATTTTGCCGAACATACGATTTTCAAGGGCACGAGCCGCAAGAGCGCGTCTGTGATAAACGGGTACCTCGACAGGCTGGGAGGAGAACTGAACGCTTTCACCACTAAGGAAGAAATCGTACTGCACGCTACGGTTCTGAAAGAGGATCTGCCCAAGGCGGCCAATCTGCTCTTCGAACTCGCGACTTCGGCCACATTCCCTGAAACTGAGATAGACATCGAAAAGGGAGTGGTCATCGACGAGATAAATTCCTACAAGGATTCGCCTTCGGAAGACATCTACGACAGGTTCGAAGAGATGATCTTTTCGGGACACCCGCTTGCCTCCCCCATTCTCGGGACCAGCGCTTCCGTAAAGAAAATCGGCCGTGACGAGCTCGCCGGTTTCGTCAGGGAAAAGTTCACCCCGGAGAAAATGGCTTTCAGCATCGTCGCCGACATCGAAGAGGACAGAATGGAAAAGTTCGTCGGGAAGATGACGTCCAAATGGTTCGGCACCGGGACTTCAGGCCCGGGCATTACGGGAATGGCCGGCAACGGCTGCGGGCACATCGTCCGGAACGGGGCAAACCTGCATCCAGGCACCGTGAGGGCGGCGAAATTCGACAGGACGGTCAACAAGAAAAACCATCAGGTAAACTGCGTCATAGGAAATACGGGGCCCTCGCTTTATGAAGAAAGGGAAAGGATAGCGACCGTGCTGTTGTGCAACATACTCGGCGGCCCTGCAAGCAACTCCATACTCAATTCCGAACTGCGCGAAAAAAAAGGATGGGTGTACGGCATAGAATGCTCTTATACCCAGTATTCGGACAGCGGCATCGTAGCCGTATGTTTCGGCTGCGACAAGGAAAATATCGGGAAATGCAACAAAACGATAGACCGGGAGACAGCCAGGCTGCAGACAGGCCTGCTCTCCCCGTCGAGACTCGCTGCCGCAAAAAAACAGTTTCTCGGGCAGATGGCGATAAGTTCCGACAACGGCGAAACGCAATGTCTGGCAATGGGGAAAAGCCTCCTGGCATACGGACACGTCCTGTCGGATGAAAGCACCAGGGCCAAAATCGAAGCGGTTTCCGCGGAAGACATCCGCAATGCCGCCAGGCGCATCTTCGACCCGGATTCGCTCTGCCGCCTCACATTCATATAATAACGGGAAGATGTAATGGACAGACTAAGCGAATACCTGGCAGGGCACTCCACGGCGCAGACCGAAGCGCTGGAATGGATAGAAAAACAGACGCATATCAGGACTAACCATGGGCGTATGCTGACAGGAGCAGTACAGGGCAGGTTCCTGAAAATGATGGTGGAAATGATCCGGCCGGAAAGGATCCTGGAAATAGGGACCTTTACCGGGTACTCTGCCGTATGCCTCGCCATGGCTCTGCCAGGGGACGGGCATCTCGACACCCTGGAAATAAACGACGAACTCGAAGACCTGATCCTCGAAGGCTTCCGCAGGGCAGGGCTCTCCGACAGGATAAGCCTGATGACGGGCGACGCGAAAGACAGTCTGGCCGGCCTGAGGCATGAAATCCTGACTGAAAAGTCAAGGCCGCCATACGACATAGTCTACATCGATGCCAACAAAAGGGAATATCCCGAGTACTACGCCCTTGTATTCGACATAGTAAAACCCGGAGGCTATATCCTTGCCGACAACGTCCTATGGGACGGAAAAGTCTGCGAAGACCCTCTGCCTCAGGACAGGCAGACCCTCGGCATCGCCCGCTTCAACGACACCGTCGCTTCGGACCCGCGTGTCGAATCCGTCATCCTCCCCGTCAGGGACGGGCTGAATCTCATCAGGAAAAAACCTACTGACGCGTAATGTGTGCCCCGAGGGCATTCAGGCGCAGGTCTATGTCCTCGTACCCCCTGTCGATCTGCTCGATGTTGCCGATGACGCTGGTGCCTTTTGCGGACATGGCGGCGATGAGAAGGGCTATGCCGGCCCTGATGTCCGGGGACAGCATGTTGTTCGCCCTGAGCTGGAATTTGTGGTCATGGCCGATGACCACGGCCCTGTGAGGGTCGCAAAGAAGGATCTGCGCCCCCATATCGATAAGATGGTCCACGAAGAAAAGGCGGCTTTCGAACATCTTCTGATGGATAAGCACGCTTCCCCTGCACTGTGTCGCGACTACGAGCATCACGCTGAGAAGATCCGGCGTAAGGCCGGGCCACGGGGCATCCGCAATGGTCATAATGGAGCCGTCCAGAAACGAATCTATCACGTAGCTGTCCTGCTCGGGGACAAAAATATCATCGCCACGCTGCTCCAGATTCACGCCAAGTCTCCGGAAAGCCTCCGGAATGATGCCGAGATCCGGATAGGAAACATCCTTGACGGTAAGGGAACTCATATTCATAGCCGCCATCCCGATGAAACTGCCTACCTCTATCATATCCGGAAGAATGGTATGTTCCGCTCCTCCGAGGGAGTCGACACCGGTGACTGTCAGAAGATTGGATCCTATCCCCTCTATTTTCGCCCCCATTTTCACAAGCATCCGGCTCAACTGCTGGATGTACGGCTCGCAGGCTGCATTGTAGATGGTCGTCCGTCCTTCCGCAAGCACGGCAGCCATCAGAATGTTCGCAGTACCGGTGACGGAAGCCTCGTCCAACAGCATGTACGTACCCTTCAGACGGGTTCCTGCCGGGATATGCAGATAATAGGCCTTTTTCCGTTCGTCATAATGCAGGGAAGCCCCCAGATTCAGCATTCCGGTGATATGGGTGTCGACCCTGCGCCGGCCGATCTTGTCTCCCCCCGGTTTCGGGAAATATGACTGGCCGAAACGGGCCAGCAACGGCCCCGTAATCATCACCGAGCCTCTCAGGGACGCGCATTTGCGGACAAATTCAGGGCTTTCGAGATATGACGGATCGATATTGTCCGCCTTGAAGGAATATCTGCCCTTTTCAATGCGTTTCACCTCCACGCCCATTCCCTCCAGAAGGAGAATCAGATTCCTGACATCGGCGATTTCCGGGATATTGGAAATCACCACTTCACTGTCTGTCAACAGTACGGCACAGATTACCTCCAATGCCTCGTTTTTGGCACCCTGAGGCCGTATGGACCCCGAAAGTCTGTATCCTCCTTCTATTATGAACGAACTCATCTTATCCAAGGTTTCATTGTTTCTTTCCGTCTTTTCCGCAACATCCTGCGCGGCAAGTCAGACCGTAGCGCGTTCCGGTACATGCTCCACTTCCGGATACAGCCCGATTCCGAACAGATTCAATACGGAAGCAGTAATCTTGTCCTCCAGTGCCAGGATTTCCTCCGGACGGGCATTTCCCGTAGCGTTGACGATGACCAACGGCTGCCTTTCATAGACCCCGACATTGCCCTCACGGTAGCCTTTCCAGCCGCACTGCTCTATCAGCCAGGCCGCCGGAATCTTGACGAACCCGGAGCCGGCATCGAAATGAGGCACCGTGTAATCCGGGCCGTATTTTGATCCGGCATAATTCGCTACCCTGTCGAATGCCGATTTCGGAACAACCGGATTCTTGAAAAAACTTCCCGCACTGCCGATCCTGGCCGGATCCGGAAGTTTCGCATCCCGGACGGAGAGTATCACCGAGCGCATAAGCGCCGGCGTCAGAGACATTTCCGGCTCCGCATCCGGGATACCCCCGCCTTCGGCCCCGGCACTTTCTGCAGCGGTTTTTCCCGCCGCCTGCAGGACCGCTTCCCGGATATGCCCGTACTCCAGTCTCGGCTTCGGCTCACGGGAAAGCGAGAAAACCGCAGACAGCACGACATACCTGCCTTTTGCCGACTTTTTGAACATCGAATCCCGGTAACCGTAGTCGCACTCGTCCCGGCTGAAAGTCCTGACTGCATGGGTTACGGCGTCAAAACACCTTATCTCCGACACCACGTCCTTGAATTCCGCTCCATAAGCCCCGATGTTCTGGACGGCAGCCGCCCCTGTTTCACCGGGAATTCCCGAAAGGTTTTCCGGTCCCCACAGCCCCTGTTCAGCACACCACCTGCAGAATTCGTCCCACGGAGTCCCAGCCCCGACCTCCACTCTGACAGCCTTGCAGTCCCCTGCTTTCATTTCCGCCCCTGCCGCTCCGTCTCCGGAAGCCGGTACTGCCGTCGGCGATGACGGGAAACCGTCACAGGGAAGAACCGATATGAACCTTATGGCAGAATGGAAGACTGTCCCGGGAAAATCTCCTGTAAAAAGGACATTGCTTCCTCCGCCGATATGGAAGAACGGCCGGGGCAGGGAAAACTGCTTCCCCTCGGAGAAAAACCCGACAAGATCCTCCACGCTGTCATATTCGGCATAGCACGCACAGGATACATCCATACCGAAAGTATTCTGCGCCTTGAGATTATGATTGAATCCGATTTTCATAGACAGGGCCTTGCATTATGGTAAAAAAGAGCATCAACCGACTTCCGAACCGTTGGCGAGGACTTCGGCCGGCGTTATGAAACGCATCTTGCCGTCAGGCTGTTTTGCCATCAGGATCATACCCTTGGACTCGATTCCGCGGATTTTTCGCGGCTGGAGATTGGCCAGAATGCAGATCTGCCTGCCGAGCATCTGCTCCGGAGTGTAGTACCCGGCAATGCCGGAGACGATGGTCCGCCTGTCGATTCCCGTGTCGATAGTGAGCTTCAAAAGCTTGTCTGTCTTTGGGACACGCTCCGCTTCGAGGACTGTCGCCGTCCGGATATCCATCTTCGAAAAATCATCGAAAGTGCACTCCGGCTTCTGCGGTGCCGCCTTCATAGCCTCTTCTGCCTTTGCCGCAGCCTCGTTCGCAAGGCGCGTCTCCTCAAGCCTGTTCACCTGGGCCTCCACCGTGCTGTCTTCTATCTTGCTGAACAGCAGGACTGCCTCGCCGAGCCGGTGTCCCTGCGGAAGGATGTCCTCACGACCGAGGTCTTCCCAGGTCAGAATCGGGGAGGAGGCGGTGTCCGGGTGTCCCGTATGAAGGGCTGCGCATTCGCCCGGCCCGAAAATATTTTCGCCGCAGGTCCCTTCTTCTCCGGAGCGGTGGTCCAGGCCTGCATCTATGCCCACATTCAGTATCTTCCTGAGCCTTTCAGCGGAGAAAGGCAGGAACGGTTCGAAAACCACGGCCAGATCCGCGCATATCTGCAGCGAGACGTTCAAGATGGAAGCGGTCCTGTCCATATCGGTTTTTGCGACTTTCCACGGCTCGGTGTCGGTCAGGTACTTGTTTCCGAGACGGGCGATGTTCATAGCCTCCTTCAGGGCTTCCCTGAACTTGTAATTCTCTATGTTCTCCTCGACGGACTTCTTCAGCGCGGGAATCTGTCCGAGAATCTCGGAATCGACGGGCTCGGGCCTGGTGTTGGCAGGGACCCTGCCGTCGAAATATTTGTGGGTCAGGACTACGGCACGGTTGACGAAGTTTCCGAGAATCGCCACGAGTTCGCTGTTGTTGCGCGACTGGAAGTCCTTCCAGGTAAAATCATTGTCCTTCGTCTCCGGAGCATTGGCGCACAGCACGTATCTCAGGACATCCTCCTGTCCCGGGAAATCCTTCAGGTATTCGTTCAGCCAGACCGCCCAGTTGCGGGAAGTGGAAATCTTACGGCCTTCGAGATTCAGGAACTCGTTGGCAGGGACGTTGTCCGGAAGGATATATCCTCCGTATGCTTTCAGCATGGACGGGAACACTATACAGTGGAAAACGATGTTGTCCTTGCCGATGAAATGCACTAAGCGGGTGTCTTCCGACTTCCACCACTTCTCCCAGCTCGACGGCAGGAGTTCCTTCGTGTTGGAGATATACCCTATCGGGGCATCGAACCATACGTAGAGGACCTTGCCTTCAGCACCTTCGACCGGCACGGGAACGCCCCAGTCCAGGTCACGGCTTACCGCTCTCGGCTGCAGGCCTCCGTCGAGCCAGGACTTGCACTGGCCGTACACGTTGGTCCTCCACTCCTTGTGGTTCTCGAGGATCCATTCCTTCAGCCACGGTTCGTACCGATCCAACGGAAGATACCAGTGTCTGGTCTTCTTTTTTACCGGCTGGCTCCCGCTGAGAGCCGATTTGGGGTTTATAAGTTCGTCGGGACTCAACGTGCTTCCGCACTTTTCGCACTGGTCACCGTATGCCCCCTCGTTGCCGCATTTCGGGCATGTCCCTACTATATAGCGGTCTGCAAGAAAGGTCCGGGCCTCTTCGTCGTAGTACTGCTCGCTCTCCTTTTCTATGAATTTTCCCTCGTCGTACAGTTTCCGGAAAAATCCGGAAGAGGTTTCGGCGTGGATTTCCGAACTCGTCCTCGAATAGATGTCGAAATTTATCCCGAGTCCGGCGAAGGATTCCTTTATTATCTTATGGTATTTGTCCACTATGTCCTGAGGGGTACAGCCCGACTTTTTGGCCGATATGGTAATAGGCACCCCATGCTCATCGGAGCCGCAGATAAACAGCACGTCGTTTCCCCTCATTCTCAGATACCTGACATATATGTCGGCCGGGACATACACTCCGGCCAGATGTCCGATATGCACGGGCCCGTTCGCATACGGAAGCGCACAGGTCACCAATGTTCTTTTATACTCTTTTCCCATATGTTTTGTATTCTTGACTTTCCGCAGACAACGCCGCCCAGCACCCGTTGTCCCGCGTGGTTATACTCTTCCCAGTTTCCTGTTTATCACCGTCCTCGCCTTGTTCAGGACGTTCATCTTCGACAGTATGTCCTTCTGTTCGTCCGGAGACTGCACGTTCGCCAGGCTTTCCGACAGGTCATGCACCATCCTGTCCAGACGCCTGCACTGATAGGCAAAAATGGATTTCGGCACAAATATAATCAATTGCGTGGCAACAGAGGTCATGGAATTCCGATAATTCTCCACGGTAAGGAGATATTTGTCCACCAACAGATCCGCCGCCACCGCCGCAATGTCCGGATCCGCACTGTTCAGCAGCCTCGCCTGGATCTGTTCCTGCGTCAGTCCCTCGTCGTAAAGGACAAAATAGGCGTCATAGGCTTTCCTGTAGGCGGTATTCGAAAATACGACCTCGTCGGCAGCCAGGGCGTTGTCGATGAACTCGGCCACCGTGTCGGGCTGTCCGTCGGCCACGAAGAATTCCGAATCCCTGTCGAACTCCAGAGGCATCCTGCCATGTTCCAGGATAAAACCGAGCAATTCCTTCTCGCAAGGGGACAGGAAAGGATCGTCGAGCTTCACGACCTCCTTTGCCGCCGTCATTTCCGCCGGAGTGCCATGCGTATTGCCTCCATCCCTGTGTTCCATCTCCGCCGCCAGTTCCTCCCTCCGCTTCCGGGTCTCTTCCTGCCGCCTTTCGTCCATAAGCATCTCTTTCCGCGACGACCTGATCCTGTCGAACAGTATCTGCGAAGAGATATTGAATCTCGTGCTACAGGTCTCGGCATAGACGGAACGCTTCACCGGATCCGGAATCATCGCCACCGTATCGGCGATGTCGTTGATAAGGTTGGCCTTTTTCAACGGGTCGTCGCCCGCCTCGGAAAGGAGGATATCGGACTTGAACCCGATAAAGTCCTGCTGATGGCTTTCGAGGAAGGCCAGGACTTCGTCCAACGTATGTTTCCGTGAAAACGAATCGGGGTCGTCTCCGTCCGGAAGCAGGACGACCTTGACATTCAGGCCTTCCTTCAGCACAAGGTTTATCCCGCGCAGGGCGGCCTTGATCCCGGCCGGATCCCCGTCATATATTATGGTGATGTTTTCGGAATATCTCTTGATCAGGCGTATCTGGTCCACAGTCAGGGACGTACCGCTCGACGCCACCACGTTCCGGATGCCGAGCTGGTGCATTGAAATCACGTCCAGATAGCCCTCGACGAGGATGCATCTGTCCTGACGGACTATCTCGCTGCGTGCGAACCATATTCCGTAAAGGGAATGGCTCTTGACATATATCTCGGTTTCGGGGGAATTCACATATTTCGCTACAGCCTTGTCCGAACGCAAGGTTCTGCCGCCGAAAGCTATGACCCTGCCGCCAGGGGAATGGATCGGGAACATGGCCCGCCCGTAGAAACGGTCTGTCACGGAGCCGTCTTCCCTCCTGTAGCACAGCCCCGTGTCTATCAGGAATTCCTCCTTGTATCCCGCCGCCCTCGCCGCCCTGAGCAGAGCCGTCCTATCTGAAGGAGCCCACCCCAGACCGAACTTTTCGATAGTGGCGTCTTCCAGTCCCCGCGTCCTGAAATAGGCATAGCCTGTTTTCCCTTCTTCGGTGCCGAGGCTGTCCCTGAAAAACCCGGCGGCGAACTCTGAAACCAGCAGCAGGCTCTCCCCGCGCTGCCTTTGGGCGATTTCCTCCGCACTTTCCTCCTTTTCAACGACTTCTATATGGTATTTTTTAGCGAGATATTTCAGGGCATCGACATACGAAAGGTTTTCGTGCTCCATAATGAAGCCCACGGCCGTGCCCGACTTCCCGCAGCCGAAGCACTTGAAAATCCCTTTCGAGGGAGAGACGTAGAACGAAGGGGTCTTTTCGTTGTGGAACGGGCAGCAGGCAATATAGTTGGCCCCCCGCCTCTTCAGGGAGACAAAGTCACTTACCACATCCACGATCTGCGTAGAATCCAGTATTTTATCT
The DNA here is from genome assembly GCA_949295645.1 of uncultured Bacteroidales bacterium. Classification (GTDB taxonomy): domain Bacteria; phylum Bacteroidota; class Bacteroidia; order Bacteroidales; family UBA932; genus Cryptobacteroides. The sequence goes on from CASFLY010000093.1 coordinate 11,759, forward strand.
ACAGTGTCCCGAGGAATCATCTCAAACGCCGGAAAGGCAGCCTTTACTGATTGTCGGCCTTCTCGAACTCTGCATCCTTTGCCGCATCATAATCGATGCCTCCGTCCTGTTTCCGGCCGTTCTTCTCCCCTGACGGGAACTTTATCTCGTACTCGTGCATCGCCCGTGACATTTTCCAGGATGCGAAGAGTTCCGAAACGCCGTAGACGAGAATGGCAATGCCCGCCACGAGTGTCAGGGAGGAAGCCGTCCTGAACGGATTAAGCAGCACAAGGACTCCGCCCAGGGTACATATTACAGGCAGGATGAACGACCAGAAGCCGAGCAGGATCAGTCTCGATGCGCTCGCCATGGCGATGATCTGGAAAAGGCCGAAGACGACCAGCACGATGCCCACAAGCACAGTAACGAAACTGGCTACCGTCACCGGGAACATGAAAAGGAGGACGCCGATAAGGATGTTCACCACCGTATTGAACACCATCAGGCCGAGGCCTCCGCTGCTCCTGTTCACAATGCCGTAGACGAGGGATACGATGCCGGAGGCGATGAGCACGGCGGCGATGACCTTCACCAGGAAAATCAGGGAAGTTTCCGGCTTGATGACCATTATGCAGCCTATCAATATAGCTATCACGGCCCTGATTATGCCGCTGTATTTATGTCTGAAACCGAAAGTAATCATATAAAAAGTTTTTAGAAGTACAAGGTTACAAAAATACGAATAATTTTACTAATTTCGCCATTTCATTTGACAAATCGACATATACAATACCACAACATGAAATCGGACATAGAAATAGCCAGAAGCATCAGGATGCGGGAAATCGCGGATGTGGCGGAAAGCATCGGAATCAGCCGGGATTCGCTGGAACCCTACGGTAAATACATGGCCAAGATACCCGTGGAACTGACGGACCTTAAGAAGGCGGCGGAGAGCAGGCTGATACTGGTGACGGCCATCACCGCGACCAAGGCGGGGATAGGCAAGACGACCGCGTCGATAGGGCTGGCTATGGGACTGAACAGGATAGGCAAACGTGCCGTAGTGGCGCTGAGGGAGCCGTCTTTGGGACCCTGCTTCGGGCTGAAGGGCGGGGCTGCCGGAGGGGGCTATGCCCAGGTGCTGCCTATGGAGAAGATCAACCTGCACTTTACCGGGGATTTCCATGCCGTGACTTCTACTCACAATATGATAGCCGCGCTGCTGGACAACTATCTGTACCAGCACCAGGCCGAGGGATTCGCGCTGAAGGAAATCGTGTGGAAGAGGGTGCTTGACGTGAACGACAGATCGCTCAGAAGCATAGTGACGGGACTCGGGCCGAGGACGAACGGACTGCCCGGGGAATCGGGCTTCGACATCACTCCGGCTTCGGAGATAATGGCCATCCTGTGTCTGTCGAAGGATCTTGAAGATGTGAAAAGGAGGATAGGCAACATCACTTTGGGATATACTTTCGATGACAGGCCGTTTACGGTGAATGACCTCGGGATCGCGGGAGGGATGGCGGCCCTGATGGCGGAAGCCGTCAAGCCGAACCTCGTGCAGACCACGGAGGGGTCGGCCGCCATCGTGCATGGGGGGCCGTTCGCAAATATCGCACATGGCTGCAATTCCATAATAGCCACTCGAGAGGCCATGACATTCGGAGACTATGTCGTGACTGAGGCCGGATTCGGGGCCGACCTCGGGGCCGAGAAGTTTTTCAACATCAAGTGCCGCAAGAGCGGGCTTTGCCCAAAGCTGACGATGATAGTAGCCACTCTGCAGGGGCTGAAGATGCACGGAGACGTTCCTTTGGAGAAAATCAAGGAGCCGGACCCGGAAGGCGTCAGGAGAGGATTCGCGAACCTGGACAGGCACATCCGGAATCTGAAGGGTTTCGGCCAGACTGTCCTCGTCTGCTTCAACCGGTTCGCTTCCGATACGGAGGAAGAAATCCGGATGGTGGAAGAGCATTGCAGGGAAACCGGTGTCTATTTCGCCGTGAACGACGCGTATGCCCGCGGAGGGGAAGGAGCCGTGGAACTGGCCGAAAAAGTGGTGGAAATCATTGAAAAGGATCCGTCAGGACCGCTTGAACTCACTTATCCGGACAATGCCGGGACAGCAGAGAAAATCACGGCCGTGGCTAAAAAGATATACGGGGCAGGCCAGGTGGTGTTCAATGCCAAAAGCCTGAAAATGATGGACCGGATAGAAAGGCTCGGAATCTCGCATTTTCCGGTCTGCATCGCCAAGACGCAGTATTCTTTCTCCCAGGATCCGAAAAAATACGGGGCTCCGGAAGGTTTCGAGTTCGAAATCAACGACATAGTCATAAATATCGGGGCGGAAATGATCGTGGCCATAGCAGGCGATATCATCAGGATGCCAGGACTTCCGAAGTCGCCGCAGGCCCTGCGCATAGACATCCGTGACGGGGTCATAGACGGACTGAGCTGAACAAGGGGAAATTCAATATATGAAACTATACGACAACCACAACCATAGCCAGTTTTCCTTCGACGGAGGGAAAACCACCGTGGAGGCTTCCGCGAAGGCGGGCCGGGCAAACGGACTGGCAGGAATGTGTTTTACGGACCATTGCGACTTCTTCGTTCCCGCGATGAAGGCGGAATTCGAACATCTTGTCCCGGAACAGTTCGACATCGATGCCCAGCAGGCCGAGATAGACAGGGTCAGGGAAATGCTCCCGGATTTCCGTATTTTCAAGGGCATCGAAATCGGACTCGAGAAACTGAGCAGGGAGCAGAACAGGAAAGTACTGGAAGAAAATGAATTCGACCAGGTAATAGCGTCCGTCCACTATCTCGACGACACCGATCCGTTCTGGGGAGGATATTATAAGGGCAAAGACTGGAAAACGGCGTACGGACACTATCTGGAGACCATATACGAGGAAATGGTATGGCTCGGGGACTTCGACATTGTTGGACACTACGACTATGTGGCCAGATATGCCCCGTATCCTGAATGCAGCATTTTCTACAGGGACTTCCCGGACATTTTCGACAGTATCCTGAAATACCTCGCAGAGAATGGCAAAGCCTTGGAAATCAACACAAAGACATATCAGGACTATCACGGCCGCACGCCCGTCGCCGACAGGGATGTCCTCCTGAGGTTCAGGGAACTCGGAGGAGAAGCCGTCAGTCTCGGCTCCGATTCGCACAACCCCCAGCGCCCGGGCGACAAATTCCCCCTGTTCGCCGAATTCGTCAAATCCTGCGGTTTCACCCGCCTCGCCCATTTCCACCGGCGCCGCCTCATCCTCGACCCCCTCGACTGAATCCCGGGCCGCAGCCAACGCCGCAGACTTTATTTCTCCATGCTTCATTGCACCGTTTTTTTCGTCAGAACGGGTCGGATGCAAGGCGGCAAGGGCCGGGACGACAGGAGTTTTTTAACGCCAGTTCGACGAATTTATGTTGTTCAGAACCAAGGAATTCGTCGAACCGCCGTTACGGATTTCTTCGAAATCCAATTGTCTTAAACCCCAGTCGCTGTAGCGACAGCCCCTTATTCAAGGGGCGCCAACCCCCATTCGCCCCCTCGCCGGGGGCTCGTCGCAGAACTTTGTTCTGCTCCTTCAGCGGTAGTTCGATGATTTTTCACTAAGTTAAAATTCACCGAACTCAAGTTACTTCCGTAAATGACTGAGTCCCGGGCCGCAGCCAACGCCGCAGACGGCCCGTTATCACGAAAAAAAATCAATTGGCGACCTCACAAAGAAACTTAATCCTCACCACCCGAATCTCAAACTCCTCATAATCCTGCCCGAGATCGGAGATGGCGTCTTCAAGAGAATCAGACTGCGCTTCTTCCTTGAAATAGGAATAGATTTCATCGACGACATCATCGTCTACGGTCTGCCGGATGTAATAGTCGAGGTCCAGCCTGGTTCCGGCTGCCACAATAGTTTCGATTTCGGAAAGGAGTTCGTCCATTTCGAGGCCTTTGGCGGCGGCGATGTCTTCGAGGGCCAGTTTTCTGTCGATGCCCTGTATGATGAAAAGCTTGTTGGCCGAAGAAGAATTCCCCGTCGACTTCACGACAAAATCGTCGGGCCTTATTATTTCATTCTCTTCCACATATTTGGCTATCAGGCTGATGAATTCCTTTCCGTATTTGCGGGCCTTGCCCTCGCCTACTCCCTGGCAGTTCTTGAGTTCCTCGAGCGTCACGGGGTAACTGATGGACATATCTTCGAGAGCAGGATCGCCGAACAGTATCCAGGGCTGGAGATGCAGTTTCCTCGCCTGGTCGGTCCGCAACTCCTTCAGCATTGCAAGGAGCACCTGGTCGCCTCCGCCACCGCCGGCTTTAGCCTGGGCCGGAACATCTTCGTCATCATCTTCGCCTTCGACGAACTGTCGCTCTTCCGTCAGCATTATCCGGTACGGATGCCTGCAGAATTCCCTTCCGGCGTCGGTAACGCAGATCAGGCCGTAGGCCTCTATGTCCTTTTCGAGAAAATGCCGTACAATGCCCTGATGGATGACATCGCACCAGAAACGTACGGAATGTTCCTTTCCGGCGCCGAAAAACTCCGACTTGTCGTGCTCGTACGACTTTATGAGGGAATTCGATTCGCCGGCCAGGATGTTCGCTATATGTTCGACCTTGAAATGCTCGGGCATAGACTCTATGAGCTCTATTATCAGAGACATCTCCTCCTGTCCGTCGAACTGCTTCTTCGGATTCAGACAGTTGTCGCAGGCCCCGCAGTTGTCCAGAGTATAATCCTCGCCGAAATAGTTCATCAACAGCTTCCTGCGGCACTGGTTCGACTCGGCGTAGGCCATAGTCTCAAGCAGAAGCTGTTTGCCGATTTCCTGCTCTGCGACGGGCTTGCCCTGCATGAATTTCTCGAGCTTCACGATATCCTTGTAGCTGTAGAAGGCTATACATTTGCCCTCTCCCCCGTCCCGTCCAGCCCTTCCGGTCTCCTGGTAATATCCTTCAAGGCTCTTGGGTATGTCATAGTGTATCACGAAGCGTACGTCCGGCTTGTCGATACCCATACCGAAAGCTATGGTGGCCACTATCACGTCTATCTCCTCCATCAGGAACCTGTCCTGGTTCTCCGCGCGGGTTTTCGCATCGAGCCCGGCATGATACGGCAATGCCTTGATTCCGTTGATGTTCAAAAGTTCCGCAAGCTCTTCCACCTTCTTGCGGCTCAGACAGTAGATTATGCCAGACTTGCCCGGATTCTGCCTGATGAATCTGATGATATCACGCTTGGGATCCGACTTGTCCCGTATTTCATAATAGAGGTTCGGCCTGTTGAAAGAAGACTTGAACACACAGGCGTTCTGGATTCCGAGGTTCTTCTGGATGTCGCTCTGGACTTTCGGAGTGGCCGTAGCGGTCAGGGCTATGACAGGTGCCATTCCTATCTCCTCGATGATGCTCCTTATGCGCCTGTATTCCGGCCGGAAATCATGCCCCCACTCGGAAATGCAGTGGGCCTCGTCCACGGCATAGAAGGAAATCCTTATCTCCTTCAGGAGTTCTATGTTCTCCGGCTTTGTCAAAGATTCGGGAGCGACATAAAGCAGCTTCGTCACCCCGGAAAGCAGGTCGTCGCGCACCTCGGTCAACTGGGCCTTGGACAGGGAGGAATTCAGGAAATGCGCGATACCTTCATTCTCCGCCACGAATCCCCTGATGGCATCCACCTGGTTTTTCATCAGGGCTATCAGCGGCGAAATCACTATGGCAGTCCCTTCCATAACCAGTGCCGGAAGCTGATAACAAAGCGACTTGCCGCCACCCGTCGGCATAAGGACAAAAGCATCGTTGCCGGCGACAAGATGGGAAATGATTCTTTCCTGATCTCCCTTGAAAGAATCGAAACCGAAAAATTCCTTCAGTTTCGAATGCAGGGTTTTAGAGTCGAGTGTAAAATACGTCGGATTTGATTTTAAAGTCAGTTCGAAGAAATTATGTTGTTCAGAACCAGGGAATTCGTCGAACCGTCGTTATGGATTTCTTCGAAATCCAATTTTCTTAAACCCCAGTCGCTGTGGCGACAGCCCCTTTTCAAGGGGCGCCACCCCCATTCGCCCCCTCGCCGGGGGCTCG
>CASFLY010000094.1 GCA_949295645.1 uncultured Bacteroidales bacterium
CCCTTTATGCCGGCGGCATAGTACCGCTTCCCGTGCTGCTTGCCAGCTGCATTTCCCAGGACGGACATTCTTCCCTGCCGCTTCTTGCAGAAAGCAAGAAAAGCTTCGCCGCAGCGAAGCTCATCAATTTCGGCATTGCTCTGGCCGTAGGCTATGGCAGCCTCCTTTTCTTCTGACCTTTCATCCCGGCATCGCCGCCCACATCGTCATCCTGAGCATAGCCGCCCCTACATTGTCATCTCGAGCGGAGCCGCAGGCGCAGTCGAGAGATCTGCCCTACAGCTTCTCCTCCTGCACCCTGTCGTAAACCAGTTCGAACTCATCGACAAACAGGGTGCTCCCGACTCCGCCGGTAAAATAGTCGCCGTACTTGCTGGCACAGGCGGTAATCACGATATAGGTCGGCTTGCGCGTCAGATCCCGGTATTCGAGATCGATGACAAACTCCTCATAGTCCTGCATGGCACGGCTCACATTCGGCTCGAACTTGCCGTAAGCGATGATTCCGGGATCATTGTCGAAATCTACGAAATCCCCCTCGCTCGTGTTCACCTTGAACGGTTCGGTCCAGGACGTAAGCAGGATCTGGATCTGACAGGTATCCAGTTTGCCTTTCAGGCCGGCATGGTCCGTATCCGATTTGTCGATGGGTTTAGGAGCGTACTTGTACCATCCTTTCAGAGCCAGCGGCCTCGATGTAAAAGGTGTACCCCAGTCGAGTTCCGCTCCCAGTCCGGAAGTCTTTATGAATTTGCCGGTGTACACGTTTCCGGCAGCCAGTACCGCTATGGCATTCTGGCTGACCATCTTCACGGCGCAGCCGCTCTTCACGTCGGATTCTTCCCTGCTTGTCGGGAAAGGCACGCCCCATGAAGAAAAACCGGCCACGCCCTTATTTGCCGTATCCCAGATGAAGCTGTCCGCACTTGCGTTCGGGTACCATACATTGCTTTCCTGGTACCAGTCGTCGAAATCCGAATTCACCACCTGCGCCGCCGCCTCGGTAATAAAGGTCACGACATCCGATTCCGTGTCCCCGTTCACCGCCATCAGTTCATATCCGGTTTCCGGCAGGAGGCCGTCTATCGTGGCCGTCACTGTCGTACCTGAAGCATCCACATCCCGGACATCTGTCCAGGAACCGCTGCCGGAAGCCCTGTATCTGAAATACGGACTGCCAGTGCCGTCATAAATCGCAGCCACATCGGCGAATGTAGCCCAGATGTTGCAGTCGGATTCGGAGACGGCAAGTCCGACCTCGGTAAGAATCACCTTGAACTGCCAGCGGATTTCCTCGCCCTTGTACTCGTAGACGAAGTACCTCGACATATTGCAGTCGAGCGTCAGAGGGAAACTCTCTATCGGGACTATCTCCCCGTCCTGCTCGTACCCTTTCAGCACTGCCCCCTCCGGCTCCAATTTCACGTCATTGATAACAATAGAGGTAATGTCCTGATTGTCTGCAATATAAACGAAGACCTGGCGCGGGTTCTGATTCAGGAACAGTTCGTATGACACCTGTCCCTTGCATCCGACATGCCTGTCTACCGGCTGGGTTGCGGAAAGGGTCCACTCGTAGTCCTGGTAAGTTCTCAGCACTATTTTCTTCGGAGATGACAGGTCTATGACGGAGCCCGGTCCCATATCGTCGCAGACAGCCCCGTCGGTAAAGGTGAAATCCGTCACTTCGAGCCGTGTGATGTCGGCAGTCTCCTCCAGGACCACGGAAACCGTATTCCGGGATGCGTCTATGGTCACGGATTCCTGACCGGCCACCCCGAAAGAAAGCACCTCTGCATACACGCGGGGATAGGCCATATCGTTTTCAAACAGGCAGGATACAAGCAACGGCACGGCCGCCGCCATAGCCGCGAGGCGATTCACGATCTTCATCATTTCCCGTCCCCCTGTCTTTTCCTTACCCAATTGTCACCTGTCGGCAGATAGAACGAGAGGCCCAGGCCGATAGAAAGCAGGTTTATCTTGAAATTCGCCCCGCTTTTCTCCAGTTCGCTCTTCTCCACCTGGTTCGTGATCTGGAATACCTTCTGGTAGTCGAAACCGAGCAGGCCTACGGAAATCTCCAGCGCCACCTCGTTTGTCAGGAAAGCCGACACTCCTGGCACAAGTCCCAGTTCGAAATTGTAGATGTCCTGATAGGTGCCATGCTTTTCATTGTCGACCACCCTGTAGGTCTTGGACTGGGCATAGCCCCCCGAGGCCCGCAGTTCGGTAAACATCGCGAACCTCTTGCTGTTGGCAAAAGGGATGTAGGTTCTGAGGGTTACCGCACCGAGATAGCTCTGCTTGATATAATGGAAATCCTGAAGCGAAAAGGAGAGGTCTTCCATAAGCGACAGGTCGACGTTGCCAAGTCCCAATGACGATTTCCCGTAGTCGAAGCGGGCGCCGATGGAGAGGTTGTCCGCTATGAAATAGGAGGCGAAAGGGGAAACGGAGAAAGAGGTCATGTCCCCGTACAGATTCTGCACTAATGAGAACAGGGCCGAAAAGCCGGCATCGTCACTGAGATTTCCTATGTCGTATTTGGAATATGAGAACGAAGCTCCCGCCCCGACGGTGCCCTTGGGGATAAAACAGGAACTCGAACGGCCTATGCCCCTGTCGAAAGGCTGCGCCACGGAAGTGGTGTCCCTGGACAGGGCCGTGGCAGATGCACAGAGCGCACCTGCCAGTACCGTCGCTATGAAAATCGCTTTCTTCATCGGAATCACTTTATTCGGACTTCAGTTCGTCCGGGTCGTAGACGAATTCGAACTCATCTATAAGCAGGGTGCTGCCCTCCCCTCCGGTATAATAGTCTCCATAGCGGCTTGCCGCAGCCACTATCACTATGTATGTCGGAGTCCTGGAAGTGTCCCTGTAGTCGAGCTCCAGTACGAACGGCTGATAACCGTCCGAGGCACCGGTCAGCTCGAGAGAGGCGTATGCAATGATCTCCGGGGCATCGAAGTCGACAAACTTATTGTCGCCGGTACTTATGTGGAACGGCCCTGTCCAGTCCGTCAGGGCTATCTGTATCTGGCCGACATCCATAGTCCCTTTCAGGGAAGCATAGTCTCCCTTTGCATAATTGATGGAGGCCGGAGCGTACTTGAAGTATCCTTTCAGGGCCACAGGCCTGGAGGTGAAAGGCACGCCCCAGTCCAGTTCCGCCCCGACAGGGCTCAGGGTGGCCTTGCCGAATTTTCCGGTATAGATGTTACCGGCAGCGAACTGGCCGAAAACGACGGAACTCTTCAGCTGGGCAGCCTGTTTCCCGTCACCGGAAACCGCCACGTCCGAAGTCGCGGTCGTCGGGCAGGTCCCGAGGGCAGCAGTTCCGCCATTGGCCGAATCCCAGATGAAACTGTCCGCACTTGCATTCGGGTACCACGCCTTTCCGGACTGATACCAGCTGTCGAAGCCCATGTTCGGCAAGGTTCCGGCAGCCTCGGTAGTGAAGGTGATTTCCTTTGTCTGCAAGTCCTCCGGGGTCACTGCCCTGAACACGTATTCCGTCTCGGGGTCGAGGCCCGTCACTTTGGCGGAATATGTTCTGGAAGCTGCATCCGGAGTGACGGCCATCGCATCGGACCAGGCAGACTCGGAAGACTTCCTGTACTGGAAAGCTATGCCATCCGGCTTGTTTTCCGTGAACCATTTGGCTTTCAGAGTAGCGAACATGGCCCATGGCTCGGCCGATACGGCCTCCACATCCACAGGAGAGCGGAGTACGAAATCGAAGACAGTTTCCTTGAACGCCCCGTTCACATCGGCCGCAAGCAGGGAAACGGATGTTTCCCCGATAGCCTGGGATGCTATGTATCCGGTAATGTCTATCGAGACCGAGGCGGCCCCGGGCTCTACCGAAGATGTCACGATACCTGCAGCGGCCAGGTCGGCAATGACCGTTTCCGACGCCCCCACGAGATCCACCTGCACGGCAGGCGCGGCTTTTGTCATGATTCCGGCGCTTCCGGCAGCCCCGTAAGTCAGTATCACATTCCTGAACCCGTCTTCCGAGACCAGGGAAATCACCTTCGGAGTGCTGTCCCCTGCATTCAGTTCGATGGCTTCGCCTTCCGTATGCTCGAACCCGGCCGTCACCTGAGGGACAGTCTCGTCCCCGAAATCGAGGGTCAGGTCATATTCCTTTTCCGTCAGGAAATTGTCCACGACCACTCTCAGTCCGCCCCCGCCGAATTCCTCCTTTTCCTCTAATGCAAACGACAGGTTGTAATGCTGCCTTGCCTTCACGTCCGTATAGGTCTCCGTCAGGGAATCGTATTTCTTTCCGTCATTGTTGACAAGGCTCAGGGTCCAGGTCAGTGTGCCTGTAGGGCTGAAATAGCCTTCCCTGTCCACGGTCCCGTCCTCGCTCGAAAACGTCAGCGTACCCTTCCCGTTCGTCACGGTAAGGACGTATGAGCCGAACATGGACTTTATCTCTTCGGAAAATTCCGCCGTGACCTTTACATTGGCAAGAAAGCAGGTGATGTCCACATTCGAAACGTCATCCGGCGTCACCGTAAATTCGGCGGACCCGGAATAGAACGGTTCGTCGAATGCCGCCTCTGCCGAGGTCTCTGCCGATGAAGCCGTCACTGTGTATTCCCCTACTTTCAGGACAAGAGGCTCCGAAGCCAGATCGGTATAGTCGGGAACTTCCTCCACGAGCTGATCGAGGGAATTGTACACCTTCAGAGAGAACACAAGGTCGTCCGGCGAGACGGACTTGAAGACCAGCTCTTCGCTGTCGTCCCTGTCGAGACTGACATACAGATAACCCGTGGCCTCTCCGATGAGATCCGTTTCCACCCTCTGGCAGGAAATGACGGCACAAAGGGAAAGGACTGCCGGCAATAATATTCTTATCATCGTTTTCATCCGAATGTCGAATTAAGTCCGGTTATTCCCGGGTTTCCGGATTGTGGAAAGTCAGGGACTTCTCCAGGTTCTGGCCCTTGCCGTCCGTCACTTCCAAGGTAAACACATAGTCGTCTCCCGGAGTCCCCACCATACCTATCATAGGTACGAGTGCGGAAAGAGACAGGTTCACGGTTTCCTTGTCCAGAAGCTCCTCTCCGAGAGGCAGTCCGCCGTCCTGCAGGGTAGGAACCATCGCTTCGCTGATATTTACATTCACCAGATCGAGATAGTCCGATCCGTCGGTAGTAATCACCCTTATCGCATCTGCAAAGTTGTCGCTGACACGCACTATGACGGATTTTATCTTTTCCGGGGCCTTGATGACAAGGTCGACAGACATTTCAGCCGCGATTTCCATAGTCTCGAACCCAGAATTGGCCGGCCACTCGAGGATCGGAGCCGTGGACGGCTGAGGTTCGTCATCCCCTTCATCAGGCCCGGTCTCCCCGCTGTCATCCCCTCCCGGCACAGGGATTTCCTCGAAGCCGGGTACGGTGATGTTCTGGTTCCTGTCATTCAGAGTATTGTCCACGGTAAGGTCGAAACCGGATTCTCCGGTCACATTGGCATCGAGGTTGATGATGTGGTGATCCCTGGCTGCCACATCATCGATGCTTATCATCCTCTGGTCCACGGCTTCGCCGCTGTATCTCGTTCCGGACACTATCACGGTCAGGGGTGCCACCGCAAAAAACGCCGCCTTGTCGCTGTCCGCGCTGTATTCCTCATCTGTCCAGGAAAGGGAACCGTCGCTGCTTTTCACCACTACTTCCCAGTCCGTAAGCTCTTTGAGGAAATCTTCGGTAGGGTTCAGGGAAACCATCATATTGGTGATGGAGCAGACGATATTCACGTTCGACACCTTGTTCACGACCACGGCGAATTCCTTGCTTCCGCCATAGACAGGCTGGTCCCAGGCCACTTTCTCCTGCGCCGGAGAAAAGGCCGTCACCGTGTAGGTTCCCGAGACGAGCTCCAGCACCGACGGGACTTCCGCAAACGAGTCCCACTCCCGGGAATAGCTTCCGTCTGTGCTCTCTATCCTTATCCCGAACGTGCTGACGTCCGGGTCTTCCAGTGCGGCAG
>CASFLY010000095.1 GCA_949295645.1 uncultured Bacteroidales bacterium
CCACCAAGAGCGGAAGGGTGGCGGACAGGATGTCGGTGAACGTGAATTTCAACACGACTCTTACCATGCCTACGGCCATCCCTGAAATCGCTGACGGCGTGACTTATATGAGGAACTTCAACGAAGCCAACCGTGCCCGAGGACTGGCTGACTATTACTCCGTGGACAAAATCACGGGTACGGAGCAGAACCTGAACCCTTACGCCTATCCGAACGCGGACTGGTACGACATGATGTTCAACGACCTGGGTGTAGCCGAAAACCTGAACATCAATGTCCGCGGCGGCGGAAACAGGGTGGACTACTTCCTGAATGCTTCGGTGAACAACGAAAGCGGTATGATAAAGAATATCGCGGATGCTCCGTTCAATACGAACATTAATGCCCAGAAATACACTTTCCAGAGCAATGTGACCGCGAAAATCACGAGCACTACCGTGGCCAGCATCAAGATGAACGCCCAGATGATCTACTCCTACAAGCCTGTGATTTCGACCGGAGACCTGTTCTACTGGTGTATGAGGACGAATCCGGTAGCCTTTGCCCCTACCTACCCGTCGGAGTGGATAGATGCGGATTATACGATTTTCGGAACCAGCAGTTCCTGGTCCGGCAACGCACAACTGACGAACCCGTACGCCGAGCTCGCCAAGGGATATTCCCAGAGATACACGAATTACCTCACCACCTCGTTGAGGGTGGACCAGGATCTGAAATTCATCACCAAGGGTCTGAAAGCCTGGGCGCAGGTCTCTTTCTACAACAAGACTTATTCAGGCCGGTCATACCAGAGGACTCCGCACATGTACTCGAGTACCTACGAATATGACCCGTTCGACCAGACGTACATATTCGAGCTCGAGCCGTTGAATCAGAACGCCACGGACTTCCTGTCGGTGTCCACAGACCAGAACGGCTACCGGCAGGTGAACCTCCAGGGCAACATCGAATACAACCGCACTTTCGGCAAGCACAATGTCAATGCCGTCATCCTCTACCATCAGAAGGAGACGGTGGACAACATGCCGGGAAGCAACTACTATAATTCGCTTCCCAAAAGGGAGCAGGGCCTGGCAGGGCGAATCTCGTACGGATATGCCGACAGGTACCTGATAGAGGGCAACTTCGGATACAACGGTTCGGAGAACTTCATGGGTGGCCGGAGATTCGGTTTCTTCCCGTCTGTGGCTGCAGGATGGATAGTGTCGAACGAGAAGTTCTTCAGCGGCATAAAGGACTGGTTCAGCTTCCTGAAAGTAAGGTATTCCTTCGGACTTTCCGGAAACGACTATCTGGACCAGAGGTTCCCGTACATCTCCGAGATGGCGATGAACAGCAACTCGTCCCTTCTCGGATCGGGAGCGGAGCTTCCTAATTTCGCTACCGGCACTCTTTATGAGGGCAGGCCGATGAACTATATGTCCTCCCTCGGAAACGAAGAGGCCACCTGGGAAATGAGCCGCAAGCATGACATAGGGCTGGAACTCGGATTCTTCGACGAACTGACCCTCATCGCCGATTTCTTCTCCGAGTACAGGGACGGCATTTTCATGCAGAGAGAGACCATTCCGTCCACCGTCGGAATTTCCGGGATGGAGCCTTGGGCGAACCTCGGCGCCGTACTGAACATGGGTGTGGACCTGTCGGTGGACTACAAGAAAATCATAAACCGCGACTGGTCGGTGACAGCAAGGGGAACCTTCACCTATGCGCACAATGAAGTGGTGGAGAATGACGAGTCCATGTTCAAACAGTTTGCCTATACCTCGCAGATAGGGAAACCGCTGAACACTCTCTACGGCTATGTGGCCGACGGTCTTTTCAAGGATGAGGCGGACATCGCCAATTCTCCGCGGCAGATCATAGGCGGAGACGAGGCTGCCATAAGGCCGGGAGACATCAAGTACGTGGATCTGAACGGAGACGGAGTAATCAACGACAACGACCGCACCTATATCGGCTATCCTCAGGTGCCAGAGATCATGTACGGCTTCGGTGCATCCGCCCGCTGGAGGAACCTCGACTTCTCGTTCTTCTTCCAGGGCCGTGCGAGAGTCTCCATATTCATGAAAGACATGCACCCGTTCTCAGACGGAAGCAACTCATCCTACGGCATGCTCCAGTGGATAGCCGACGACCACTGGTCGGTGGACGACCCGAATCAGGACGCCGCCTATCCGAGGCTCGACTATACCTGGAACCTGAACAACACTGCAGCCTCCACCTTCTGGCTGAAAGACGGAAGCTTCCTCAGGCTGAAAAACCTCGAGGTGGGATACACGATAAAGGATTTCGTGAGGGTGTACTGTGCCGCCACAAACCTGTTCATCATCTCTCCGTTCAAATACTGGGACGCGGAAAAGGGCAGCGGGAACGGTCTTTCCTATCCTCTGCAGCGTACGGTCCAGCTCGGAGTGCAGTTAAACTTCTAATCGGATAATATATAAGGAAAATGAAAAACAGAATCATAACATATCTGGTATCGGCCCTTGCCATGGCCTCATGCAGTTTCCTGGATGTGGTGCCGGAAAACACTGCTACGCTGGAAGACTCCTTCAAGTCGAACCAGCAGGCCCTGCAGTTCCTGTACCGTGTCTACAACTATATGCCGAACATCTCTTCTTTCAGGTGGGCGCCTGACATGTGTGCCGGAGGAGATCTCATCACAGGGCCGGAGGGAAATATAGAGTGGTTCGGCTACCGTTCCGTACTCAGCGGCTACGAGACCCCGGACGGAACCTATTTCAGTTTCTGGGACGGGGGAAACGCCCTCGGAGAGCAGCCGGTCTACTGGGATCTGTACAAGGGAATCAAGTACGCCTACACGTACCTTTCTCATGTGGACACCGTCCCCGATATGTCTTCCGACGACAAGCGGCGGACAAAGGGCGAGGCATATTTCCTCATAGCCTATCTGCACTGGACTCTGATGCAGTACTACGGGCCGGTAGTCCTCATTGAAAATGAAATCCCGATAGATGCGGCTCCGGAGCAGATGATGCTGCCGAGGTCTTCGTGGGATGACTGCGTGGATTTCGTGACCGCTACGTTCGACACGGCGGCTTCCATGCTCCCTCCTACGGTCGGGAACAACGACCTGGGCCGTGCCACTTCAGTGGCGGCAAAGGCCTATAAGGCAAGGGTGCTGATGTATTCGGCAAGCGCACTTGCAAACGGGAATGCGGCTTACTCGGACTTCCTGGACAAGGACGGGAAGCCTCTGATGCCTCGTGACTATGACAGGAACAAATGGAAAACCGCTATGGATGCCATAAAGGAGGCCATCCGTCTGGCCGAAGACAGCGGCTATGCCCTGTACGAATCCGGGAACGCTTCCGCGCTGTCCGATGCGGAGCGTGGAAAGCAGAACTATTACCAGTGTTTCATCGAGACGAACTGGGCTGCACAGAAAGAGTACCTTTTCGCCATCGGTGCGCAGCCGGGCGAAGGCATCAATATCCAGAGGATAGCCGGGGTCCGTGTCTGGGACGGTTCCAGGTTTACAGGCAATAACGCTACCGAATACACCGGAAACGGATTCAGACAGTACCTTGTTCCTACCCTTCAGATAGCAGAGACTTTCCTGACGGAGAACGGGCTTCCTCTCTGGGCTGATCCCGAGACAAGCGGCAGGAGCCTCGAAGATCTTATAAGGGACGGAGACGGCAACGGCATTTCGGACTTCTGCGAGCACCGCGAGCCACGTTTCTATGCTACCATAGGGTATGACGGAGGCACATATACCAGCAACAGCCAGACAGACTACAAACTCGAACTGCGCCACAAGCAGAAGCACGGCTATATCGGAGACAATGCGAGCGGAGAGTACAAGGGCAGCTGTACCGGATACGTCCTCCAGAAGTTCATATCCGTGGCCAGTACGTACGATGAGGGTACGAACAAGATGACTATGGTGAAATATCCGTTCCCTTATCTTCGTCTTGCCGAACTTTATCTCGACTATGCCGAGGCGGAATTCGAATATACCGGCGGTCTGAGCGAGAGCCTGACTTATCTGAACAAGGTGCGTACGAGGGCAGGCCTGCCGACCTTCGAGAACTCCTGGAACCAGGCAGGGGGAATGCCTTCCGGCGACAGGCTGAGAGAGGCTCTGCGCTACGAGAATATGGCGGAACTGGCCTGCGAATCCCGTCTGTACCATAATCTCCGCCGCTGGAACATCGCCGAGGACTGGCTTTCCGAAACTCCGGATATCCTGAACATCGACGGTGAGGATGTCGCTTCCTTCAACACTCTGATAAAGATGAAGGACGAATCCAAGTTCCCGCGGGTATTCTCCAATCCGAAGACGAACTGGCTTCCTATCCCGCGTGCCGAGATCGAGAACAACATTCTCCTTGTCCAGAACCCGGGCTATAATTAGCGGTCAGAGGGCATCCGGCGGCAGTCCGACCGGGATTGCCGCCGGATGCCCGCAGTGAAAACCAAATCCGATTGTAAAACGAAACATACCATATAGGATAAATGAAAAATATGCTGAAAATATTTGTCTGCGCGGCAGCGGCGGTGCTTCTGCTTCCGTCCTGCACGAAATCGCAGTACATATTGTATGAGAATGACATAGTCTCCAAAGCCTATTTCCCGATAGCGGAACGGAATCCGCTGATAGAGGTTTCTCCGGATGACCTGGATGAAAACGGCTGTTATCAGCTCTGTATCTATAATGCCGGCAACAATTCCGGAGAGATTACGGTGGATGTGGCCGCAGATGAATATGCCCTGAAAGTCTACAGCGTGGAGACCGGCACGGACTACAGACTCCTGCCGGCCGAGTACTGGTCACTGCTCAAGAGTTCGTACACTTTAGACACTGGGGACAACAGGCAGGCCTTTATGTCCGTGCAGCTGGATATCGCAGGGTTCGATGCCGCAGGGCTGCCGGCAGAGGAGTATCTCCTGCCGCTGTCCCTGTACACGGGCGACCAGGCGAATCTTTCGTATGACTTGAAGACTGTCTATATAAAGCTGTCTCTGTAACGGAAACAAGGAAAAATGAATCAAGGAACAGGACATAAAATGAAAAGGATTTTAAGCGCAATGGCCCTTGCTGCGGTTTCCTTGCTGCTTGTCTCTGCCTGCAGCGGAGGGGAGGATACCCCTCCTGCGGGCGGTACCGGCGGTACGGGCGGAAAGCCCGTGACCGATTTTACCGTGCCGGACAAGGACAAGGCTACCGTGAAAGGGATAGTGATAGATGCAAAGACCCGTGTCGCCCTGAGCGGTGTAGTGGTGAGCGACGGCCGTCTCTGTACCAGGACGGACGCAAACGGGATGTACTGGTTGGAGACGGATTTTTCCACTCAGAGATGTGTCTTCGTCTGTGTTCCGGGCGGATATGAGATCCCGGTGGACTCGAAGAGCTGCTTCGGAGGGTACAAGATGATAGACCTGAACAGGAAGGACGAGGTGCAGCAGTTCAATTTCGCCATTGAACCCAGGACTGTCTCTCCCCGGAACTACAAGGTACTTTTCGTCGGAGACCCGCAGATCAGGGAATCGATACCGGGTTCGCATGACAGTTTCGAAACCGTCATCAACGCTCTTGCCGCGTACAAGAATGAATCTTCTGTGCCCGTGTACATGGTGAATGTCGGCGACCTTACATACGAGAGGCCTCTCGAGCACGATTATTTCAAGTCGCAGATAGCCCGCACCGGGATTCCGACATTCAATATCCCGGGAAACCACGACCATATCGGGCCGCTCAATCATGACACGGGATACACCCCTCGCGACCATGTGGATGAGCCGAGCCTGCATACGCAGGACTACATCGCCGTGACCGGTTACATAGAGGACTTCGGCCCGAACAACTATTCCGCCAATATCGGAAACGTCCATTACCTTTTCCTCGACACCATCATCTGGAACGAATCCGACACTCCGCATCCGGATGCCGGAGGGGTCTGGGAAGGGGATCCGCTGTACCATTACTGTGAAGGCTTCGACGAGGAGACCCTCGAGTTCATCAGGAACGACCTGCAGTATGTTTCCAAGGACACGCCTCTTTGCATCGTGACCCACGGGTCTGCCGCAAGGACGCTGAATTCGGGAGGTGAAATGTATCCTGCCTGGCTCAGGAATTTCGATAAATTCAACGCCCTGATCGCAGGGTATGAAGTTCACAACTGGTTCGGGCATATCCATACCGGCTACAATTACAGCTATTCTGACGGTGAGAACGGTATCCAGGCAAAATCCCTGGAGTCGCATCAGATAGCCAGGGCTACAGGTGCCCTCTATCTCGAAAACGAAATCACGATGGACGGGGTGCCGAGAGGCTTCGTCGTAGCCGAAGTGAGCGGACGTAAAATCTCCTGGGAGTACAAGAGGGCGGAACCTGCCCTAAGGAACGGCAACGACCAGATGCAGATCTATACTCCGGACGAGGCCGATCCGTATATGGACTCTGACGGATACGTGTATGTCAATGTCTTTCTTCACGACAACAGGTGGGCGACTCCGGAATGGTACGAGAACGGCTATTATGTGGGAGTCTTCGAGGAGTACCATGCCGAGGGGGATCCTGCATACGAAAAGGCCTGGGATGATTGGCGCAAGGATGCTACGTGGGATGACAACAGGGACAGCCGAGGCCCGACAGAGAACGATACCCGCCATCTTTTCCGCTACCTGCCGAAGGACGGAGTCCGTTCCGGCGAGGTTCGTGTAGAGGACAGATTCGGAAAAACCTGGAAACAGACATGCGAATGGTGACAAGATATGCCTTGACATTGCTGAGGCCGCTTCTGATGGCGGCTTCAGCCGTTTTCTTTATGACGGTCTTTCAGTCCTGTGCATCATCTCAGGATGATGAAGAGAGGCGGATGGACCGTTTCGTGTCGTCACTGATGAAAAAGATGACGATAGAGGAGAAGGTCGGACAGCTGGTGCAGATTCCGGCGAACTTTACTACCGGTCCGGAGGTGGAAACGGGAGACTATAAAAAGGCCATAGCCGAAGGTTATGTAGGGTCTATGCTGAATGTGGAAGGCGCGGCCGAAACGAGGAAATACCAGGAACTGGCAATGCAGTCCCGCCTGAAGATCCCTCTTCTGTTCGGCAAGGATGTCATCCATGGCTACAGAACAGGTTTTCCTGTCCCTATCGGTGAGGCGGCAAGCTTCGACCTCGAGGCCATAGAGCGTTCGGCAAGGTGTGCAGCACGGGAGGCCGCCGCTTCGGGAATCCACTGGACGTTCGCCCCTATGGTGGATGTCGGCTGGGATTCCCGCTGGGGCCGTGTGATGGAAGGGGCCGGCGAGGATCCGTACTACGGTGCCGCAGTGGCGCGTGCCCGTGTGCGCGGATTCCAGGGAGATGACCTGTCGGACACCCTGACCATACTTTCCTGCGTCAAGCATTTTGCCGCATACGGAGCACCGATAGCAGGCAAGGAGTACAACAGCGTGGATATGTCGATGGGCCAGTTCGCAAACTTCTATATGCTTCCGTACAAGGCCGGCATAGAGGCAGGCGCAGCTACGGTAATGAGTGCGTTCAACGATTTCTGCAGCGTGCCGTGTACTGTGAACAGACAGCTTCTGAGGGATATTCTGAAGGATGACTGGGGGTTCGACGGCTTCGTGGTTTCTGACTACAACTCGCTCGGAGAGGTGATCAACCACCGTTGTGCCGCCGACGGCAGGGAGGCTGCAAGAAAGGGTATAGAGGCTGGTCTCGACATGGAGATGTCGACGGACTGCTATTCTTCGCACCTTGCCGGCCTGGTCAGGGAGAAGGAAGTCCCGATGAAGCTGCTGGACGATGCCGTGCGGCGTATTTTGGAGCAGAAATACAGGCTCGGACTGTTCGAAGACCCCTTCCGCTACAGCAGCGAGGCGAGGGAAAAGTCCATAGTAAGTTCTGCGGAGTCGCATGCGGATGCCCTTTATGTGTCTGAAAGGTCGGTGGTGCTTCTGAAGAACGAAGGGAATATCCTCCCGCTTTCTCCGGACGTAAAGACCGTAGCCCTTGTGGGCGGGCTTTCGAAGTCTGCCCACGACATGTGTGCGAAGTGGTCCTGTGCAGACGAACGCCTGGCAGTGACTCTGTATGATGCGATGATGCGCCGGGATGTGGAAGTGCTTTACAACGAAGGCTACAATCTGGATACGGATGAAATCCTGGATATGGAGAAGACGCTGGCGGATGTGCGAAAGGCCGATGTGGCTGTCGTGGCTATCGGTGAGAGAGGGGAGTACAGCGGGGAGATGCGTTCCAGAGGCGACATAGAAATCGCGAGGGAGCAGCAGGAACTCGTTCAGGCCATAGCTGCCACCGGAACGCCGACCGTGGTGCTTCTGATGTGCGGCAGACCAGTGATTTTCAATGAGGCCCGGCAGGCTGCAGGCTCTGTCCTGTGTACCTGGTGGCTCGGGAGCGAGGCGGGGAACGCCATCTGCAATGTGCTGTGGGGTGACTATAATCCGTCCGGGAAACTGCCGGCCACTTTCCCCCTGCATCATGGGCAGATACCCATATACTACCAGTACAAGAGTACCGGGCGTCCGGCATCGAACGGCTGGTGGCATTCCAGATACATGGATATCCCCAACGAACCTGCCTATCCGTTCGGCTACGGGCTGAGCTATACGGAATTTTCCTACAGTGACCTGCAGGTGCTTCCGGGCGACGGAAAGGATGTCCACGCACGCGTGTCGGTGAAAGTTGCCAACACGGGAAGCCGCAGCGGCGAGGAAGTGGTACAGCTGTATGTAAGGGATGAGGTGGCTGCAATCACCCGTCCCGTAAAAGAACTGAAAGGATTCCGCAAGATAGCCCTCGACCCGGGCGAGACTGCGGAAGTGGTCTTCGACATCACTGATGCACAGCTCGGTTTCTGGACAGAGTCGTTGGAGTACGTCGTCGAGCCCGGAGATTTTACCTTCATGGCCGGAACGGACAGCGAACATTTCCTGAGCGGGGGCTTTACTCTTGAAGAATCCTTACACTTGAAGATGAAGGAGCGTTAAGCTACCTTTTTGCGAGTTCGGCGTCGATGTAGAAGAGGCCGGTGGCTCCTGCCTTCTTGATCCTGTCGACTATGGCGGATGCCGAAGCCTCTTCTTCGACCTGCTCGCGGACATAGTTCCAGAGGAAATCCTGGGTGGCCTTGTCCTTTTCGGCGGAAGCCGTGTCTACGAGGTTGTTTATCAGTTCGGAAACATGGCATTCGTGCTTGTAGACGTGCTCGAAGACTTCGGCATAGCTTCCCCAGCCCTGAGGCACGACATCGATCATGGAGACTTTGGCTTCACCTCCGCGTTTGATCATGTAGTTCGCCATATCCACGGCATGTTCTTTTTCTTCGTCCGACTGTTTGGCGAGCCAGTGGGCGGCGCCGTCCCAACCTTCTTTTGCCATATAGAATGACATCTGGAGATAGAGGTTCGATGACCAGAGTTCCGCAGTGATCTGGTCATTGATGGCTTTTTGCAGTTTTTCTGTAATCATATCAGTAAGTATTAAAAGTTGTTTTCAAAACAGCCCGTCGACGCCACAACATCAGTGCCGCGGCGTCTTGTAGTGACATATTGTCAGTAATAATCTTCAGCTTCGGACATTTAGTTTTTTATCGGACAAAAAATTTATAAATTTGGCGGCGGAAAACGGCGGTTTTATCACAGACCGATTTGATTTACGGATAAAATGGATATTCGGGATATTTGCGGATTGGCGGCAGTCCTGGCCGCGGGTGCGCTTCTGTTCGGGTGCGAGGAGCATGCCCCTCTGGACAACAGGCTTCTTCCGGTGCCGGAGGGGCTTACGCTGACTTTGTACAATGATACTTCGCTGCTTTTCACCTGGGAGCAGGTGGACAGGGCAGCCCATTATTATATAAGTCTGAACGAGGCCTCGGACGGTTCCATCGCGGCCGATACTACCGGGATTACCGGTACGTCGATCCTGTTCGCGGGGGTCGATACCATTTCGTATTTTTGCCGGGTGAGGGCGATAAACGGATATGAATATTCGGATTTCGCGGTTTCGGAAACGGTCAAAGTCCCGCCGGTGGAGGAACCGGAACCCGAGCCCGAGCCAGAACCCGAGCCAGAACCTGAGCCGGGAGAGGTGTCGGAATCCGTTACGGACGGCGGTGCGTCCGGAGAATCCGATGGAGGACCGGATGCGGGAAACGATAATACGGAGATCTGACAATGGCCGGCTCTTTCTTCAAGGACACGATAACCTTCGGTGACGCCATAAGGCTTACCGGCCCGATGCAGTTCAATATCATGATCAAGCCGGCAGGCTCGCTCTGTAACCTCGACTGCCACTACTGCTACTATCTCGACAAGGCGGAAATCTATGGCGGGAAGGAACCCGTGATGACGTACGGGATGCTGGAAAAGTGCATCAGGGAGTACATCGGCGCCAATGATGTCCAGGAGGTCACTTTCAACTGGCATGGCGGGGAGCCTCTGGTCCTCGGTCTGGATTTTTACAGGAAAGCGGTAGAACTCGAGCAGAAATACTGCGGGGACAAGATAGTTCACAACACCATACAGACGAACGGAACGCTGATTACCCCTGAATTCGCCTCCTTTTTCCGGGACAATGGCTTCCTTGTGGGAGTGTCCGTCGACGGACCCGAGGACATCCACGACAAGTACCGCAAGGACAAGGGCGGGGCTCCGACATTCGCCAAGGTGATGAGGGGTATCGACACGATGTACCGTTATGGCGTGGAATACAATACGATGTCTACGGTCAATAAGGCGAGCGAGGGCCGGGGCCTGGAAGTGTACAGCTTCCTGAAGCAGCTTGGAACGCGTTTTATGCAGTTCATGCCGGTTGTCGAGCATATAAAATACCCTTTGGCCAAAAACGGAAAGCCGAACAGGGGAGCACGGCCTTACATAGTGGATCCGTCAGCTGAAGGGGCCCTGATTTCGCCCTGGTCCGTGTCTTCCCGTGCCTTCGGAAAATTCATGTGCGACATTTTCGACTATTGGGTCTTGAATGACGTCGGCAGATATTTCGTGAACCTTTTCGACTGCACCCTGGCGAACTGGTGCGGTGCGCCTCCCGGAACCTGCGCTTATGCCGAGACCTGCGGCGGGAACTCGGTCATAGAACATAACGGGGACCTTTATTCCTGCGACCATTTCGTCTATCCGCAATACAGGGTGGGCAATATTTCCGAAACCCCGCTCAGGGAGATGATGGGCTCATTGCAGCAGTCGAAATTCGGTATCGACAAACGTAACGGACTGCCGGTCAAGTGCCTGAGATGCAAGTATTTCTTTGCCTGCCACGGCGAATGCCCCAAGCACAGGTTCAATACCACGGAATCGGGAGAGACCGGATTGAGCGCCCTCTGCGAGGGCTATCATCTTTTCTATTCCCACGTGGACCCTTATATGGAAAAAATGAAAGAGTTGCTTTCGAAAGGGCAGCCCCCTGCCGCCGTCATGCCCTGGGCCCGCCTCCGCCCTGCAAGATAGCGCTGGCCCGGCAGATTCCGCGATTTCCCATAAATTGAATTTCATCGAACTCACATTATATTATCGAAAGTTCGAGCCAGCGGGTCTCTTTCCGGTCGGTAAGCGCTATGATTTCCCCGATGCGCTCGGACGCTTTCTGAAGCTCGTCGTAGGGGAGTGTCCCGCTGCCGATGCTGCTCTCCAATCCGGCTTTCTCGGCTGCAAGGGCCTCGAGGTCTTTTTCCAACTGTTCGAGCTCCCGCTGTTCCTTGTATGAAAGTCTGCGTTTCTGCCGGGCGGCACCCGGCTCCGAGACGGAGTCTCCGGCAGCTGAGGATTTCCCCTCCCTGCCGCCTTTACGTCCGGATGCATTGGCGGAAACTTCCGCCCCCTTGTCCCTGTTTCTGGCTTCATAGTCCTTGATGAACGCGCGGTACCCGCTGTAGCTCCCGATGAAGTCCTTGATGACGCCGTCCCCGCAGAAGATGAAAAGATGGTCCGTGAGCCTGTCGAGGAAGTGCCTGTCGTGCGAAATGACTATGAGGGTGCCGGAAAATTCTTTCAGGTACTCTTCAAGTACGTTCAGCGTCACGATGTCCAGGTCGTTGGTCGGCTCGTCGAGGATCAGCAGGTTCGGCTTCTCTTTCAGGACAGAAAGCAGGTAAAGCCTCCGTTTCTCCCCTCCGCTCAGGGTGCCGATTCTGTTGTTCAGCATGTTGTGGGGAAAGAGGAATTTCCCGAGCAGGTACGTGTCGTTCACCACGTCCAAAACAGTGTCCTCGGGGTCGAAGTCCATTCCGGTCTGCCTGTAATAGCCAGTTTTCAGGGATTCTCCGCGGTCGATGCTTCCTGTCAGGAGCCCCCGCGTGTCATCCTTGCCCCTGAGGGCGTATTCCCTGTCGTCCGTGCATACCATATCGGGAGTATAGTTCCCCGTGAGCAGGTTTATGAAAGTGCTTTTGCCTGCACCGTTCCCGCCTACGATTCCTACTTTTTCGTACCTCTGGAAATTGTATGTGAAATGGTCTAAATAGCACTTGTCCCCATAGTAGAATGAGACGTCCTTGCAGTTTATTATCTTCGTCCCGAGCCGCGTCTTTCCCTGTACGTCCGCGAAAGATACGGCTTTTTCGGTACGGGTCTGCGAAGCCCTGTCTTTCAGGTCGTAGAATGCGTCGATTCTGTACTTCGCTTTCCCGGTCCGTGCCTGGGGAGTGCTCCTCATCCATTCCAGTTCGCGTCTGAGGATGTTGCGCACCTTGTCGGTCTCCGCGTTGTAATTCGCGATACGTTCAGACCTTTTTTCAAGATAGTTCCGATAGTTCCCGCGATAGGTGTAAATGGCTCCCCGGTCCAGTTCCATTATGGTATTGCACACATTGTCGAGGAAATACCTGTCGTGCGTCACCATCAGCAGGGTGCATCTTGCGCGGGAAAGGTATCCTTCGAG
>CASFLY010000096.1 GCA_949295645.1 uncultured Bacteroidales bacterium
ACGGGGCGTTAAAAAGGTTGGGTTTGATAGTCATCCGGCCGGCCGCCGGCTTTTCGGTTTTTCCCGACAACTCCGTAAAGAAATTGATCCGCCGTCATCTTAATTTTTCGTAAAAACGTAATCGCCGGCTGCCGGCCTGATGACTTTCATCCCCTCCGTTTTTACCGCCCCGGCGAAGGTCCTGCCGAGCATCTCGGAGGCGGCTTCGGCCAGCGTGTCGAGTACAGCCTGTCCGATGAGATCCTGTTTGCACGACGTGTCTGCGCTGACCGCGAATATCCCGCAAGGCGATGTCAGCCCCGAGGCCTTTTCCGGAACGAAATCCGCTAACGACAGGCAGGCTTTCCTGCCGTCCGGAAGCACCGCCGCGTCTTCCTGTCTGAGCATCGGCACGCGGAACCGCTCCTCTCCGTTTTTCAGCAGGACGGTATCGTTTTCCGAACACCCCTCGTAAAATCCGTATGCCGCCATGATTTTCAACCCTTCCTTTTCCTGCATTTCCCCGATTTTCGCGAGGGCTTCCCGTCTTAGGCTTTCCGCGGCCTCAGACCCGGTGTCCTTTATCCTGCAAATTGCAAAAAAGAGTTTCCAGTCGAAGTATTCCATCAGTTCCCCGGCCGGAATCACGGTTGCAGGCATGGAATCCAGGGAGAAGTTCTCGGGTTCAAGGAAGCTTTCCGCCGGGAACCCCGGAGGCGGGGCCTGTTCGGTGTTTTTGTCTCTGTTTTTGTATGACAGGCGGATCTTTTCATGGGCGGAATGCTCTGCGGCAATGAATTTCTCCCTGTCGAGCATATATTTTTTCGCCATTACGGCAGTCGCGGAAGCATCGGCCCCATAGAATACGTAATCGTAGAGAGGAGCCAGTTTAACGGCCGTATGGAGGGCCGAGGTAGTGGCCCCGCCTATGAAAAGGGGAGTGTGCATGCCTCTCGATGCCATTTCCCGGCAGATTTCTTCCATCTGATGGAGGGACGGCGTGATAAGCCCGCTCACGGCTATGATATCCGCCCCGATGGCCGCTGCCGTATCCAGTATCTTTTCCTTTTCTACCATTACCCCGAGGTCGGTAACGGCAAAGCCGTTGCAGGCAAGGACTATGGAAACTATGTTTTTCCCTATGTCATGCACGTCGCCCTTGACAGTAGCTATCACTACTTCCGGCTTCCCGCAAGCCGTGTCCGGGCCGGTGCTCCCTTCGTTTTCCATATACGGCTGCAGCATCTCCACGGCCTCTTTCATTATCCTGGCCGACTTCACGACCTGTGGAAGGAACATTTTCCCTTCACCGAAATAGTCTCCGACAGTTTCCATTCCGGACATCAGCGTCTCTTCGATGACTCTCACCGCGCTGCCTTTCTCCTTCAGAAGCGTCATCAGATCTGCGCCGAGACCATCCGAAACGCCTTTTATCAAGGCCTGCCTGACCCTCTCCTCTGCCGTACCGTTCTGTGTCTCCGTGTCTGTATGTTCTTGATTTACAGTGTTTTTATCTTTTGTATCCTCCTCCGCTATCCGCGCCGCGATTTCAGTCAGCCTGTCCGTAGCATCCTTCCTCCTGTCGAAAATGACGTCTTCGATTCTTTCGCGCAGTTCCGGGTCGATGTTGTCATAGACTTCAAGCATGGAAGGATTCACGATGGCCATATCGAGACCCGCCCTGGCTGCGTGGTAGAGGAATGCGGAGTGCATGGCTTCGCGCACCCTGTTGTTTCCGCGGAACGCAAAGGACAGATTGGAGATTCCTCCGGAGGTAAGCGCCCCGGGCAGATTCCGTTTTATCCACCTGACGGCTTCGATGAAGTCTGCGGCATATCGGGCATGTTCCTCGATCCCTGTCGCTACGGACAATACGTTTACATCGAATATGATGTCACGCGGAGGGATTCCGGCCTTTTCGGTCAGCAGTCTGTACGCCCTGGAACAAATTTCCGTCTTGCGCCCGTAATCCGTGGCCTGCCCCTTTTCATCAAAGGCCATCACAACCATCGCTGCGCCGAGGGCATTGATTTCCCGAGCCTTCCTGAGGAATTCCTCTTCGCCGTCCTTGAGGCTTATGGAATTCACGATGGATTTCCCCTGTGCGTTTTTCAGCCCGGCAAGCAGCGTATCTTCGTGCGACGAGTCTATCATCAGCGCAGCTTTGGCCACACCGGGGTCGTTGGCTATGTATCTGGTGAACACAGTCATTTCGCGGGTACTGTCGAGCATGGCATCGTCCAGGTTTATGTCGATAATGCCTGCCCCGCCATCGATCTGCCCGGCAGCCACACCTGTGGCCTCATCGTATTTCTTCTCCGAAATCAGTCTGGCGAACTTCCTCGACCCGGCCACGTTCGTCCTTTCCCCGATGTTGGCAAGCCCGTTTTTCCCCGCATCAACGGTTACCGTCTCCAATCCGCTTACTTTCAGGACACTGTCTCTCTCAAAGGATGGTATTTCCCTCGGTTTCAGCCCTTTCAGGGCAGCGGCTATGGCCCTTATGTGTTCCGGGGTCGTCCCGCAGCATCCTCCGGCGATATTCAGCAGCCCTTCCTCCGCCATCGCTTTCATATCCTCTGCCATTTTCTCCGGAGTCTCGTCATAGCCTCCGAGTTCGTTCGGCAGTCCGGCATTC
This sequence comes from uncultured Bacteroidales bacterium, assembly GCA_949295645.1. GTDB lineage: Bacteria > Bacteroidota > Bacteroidia > Bacteroidales > UBA932 > Cryptobacteroides. Next base: position 2,618 of record CASFLY010000096.1, read on the forward strand.
GGGTAGCAGCTTACTGCGCATCCGGCGAAGCCTGCCACATCGCGCACAAGCGGTGTCAGCCCGGACGCACCGAGGGAACAGTTCAGACCGAAAGATGTCAGAGGGTAGTGGCTGACAGCCGTATAAAAGGCTTCCAGTGTCTGTCCGGTCAGTGTCCTGCCGCTTTTGTCTCCCACCGACACGGAGACCATTACCGGAAAGTCCCTCTTCGGAAACAGGTCTATCACGGCCGAAAGGGCCGCCTTGACGTTCAGTGCATCGAAGCTGGTCTCTATCAGGAGAGCATCGGCGCCGCCCCTGACGAGAGCCTCTGTCTGTTCCCTGTATGCCGCCGCGATGTCATCGAACGAATATTGCCTGAATGCCGGATCATTTACGTCCGAAGCCAGCGACAGTGATTTGGACGTAGGCCCGACACTGCCGGCGACGAGGATTTTCCTTCCGGAAGCGTCGGCTGCCTTTCTGGCAATTACGGCTCCGGCGTATGCCATTTCCTGCGACTTGTCCTGCAGGCCGTATTCCTGCTGCGAGATGCGGTTCGAACTGAATGTATTCGTCTCTATGATATCCGCCCCCGCCTCGATGTATTCCCGGTGGATCCTGTATATGACATCGGGGGCATCGATGTTGAGCCGGTCGTTGTTCCCGTCGCTTGCGGGGGCGTAACGCTGTATCATCGTGCCCATCGCTCCGTCGAGGATGAGGATACGGGTGCTGTTCGTTATAAATCCGGTTTTCATAATCTGTTTTGTAGTGGGGAGCAGACTTCAGAGGGCACAAGATACGAAAAATCGAAGAATCTGCATCCACTACGCAGAGCAAATTCTCCGATTTTTCCGTGTATTTCAGCAAGGACTATGCTATCGTGACGATAGGAGCTCCTTCAAGCACCGAGTCGCCTTTGCTTGCGTTGATTGCAGTCACGGTTCCTCCGTGGGTGGCTTCGATGACATTTTCCATCTTCATGGCTTCGAGCACCGCTACCTGCTGACCCTGTTTTACCGTATCCCCGACCTTTACCGAGATTTCGATGATTACGCCAGGGAGCGGGGCAGTGACAGGTTTTCCGCTTCCCGAAGCAGGAGCTGCGGCAGGTGCCGGAGCAGGCGCAGGAGTCGCTGCAGGTGCAGATGCCGGTGCTGCAGCAACAGGGGCCGGCACTGCTGCCGGAGCTGGTGCAGGCGCAGGAGTTGCCGCCAAAACAGTCTGTGCGTTTGCAGTGCAGGCTGCGACACCTGATTCTACTGAATATTGGATTCCGTTGACAGTGACTGTTGCGCTGTCTCCGTTTATGGAGTTTATATCGACATCGTATTCGTTGCCGTTTATCTTGAATCTGTACTGGCTCATTTCGTTAATTTTAATGTCTGTATCATTACTTTCTCTCAGGCAGCTGTCTCAGCGTGGAATGCCTGTCCGCCCAGGCGCTGAAGGTCGGCTTTATGGTGATTACGAAGCTTTCCTCGTCGTGGACGATGCCGCAGGCGTTCATCTGGAGCGCCAGGGCAATGGCTGCGTATGTCTCGCCGGCAAGAGTCTGTTCCATAGCCCTTGCCAACATAGCGGCCTTTTCCGGTGTCATCAGCTTGTCCATAACTACATAGGAAGATTGTCGTGTTTCTTGGCCGGGTTCGTCACCTTCTTGTTTGCAAGCTGCTCGAGTGCCCTGATGACGCGGAAACGCGTATTCCTCGGCTCTATCACGTCATCGATGTATCCGTAGCTTGCCGCCTGGTAAGGGTTGCAGAAGAGGTCGTTGTACTCCTTCTTCTTCTCCTCTGCTACACGGGCCTTTTCGGCAGGATCTTCCATAGCCTTGATTTCCTTGGAATAGAGGATTTCGACAGCCCCGTCGGCACCCATCACCGCTATGTTGGCGGACGGCCAGGCGTAGTTGATGTCTCCGCGCAGCTGTTTGCAGCTCATCACGATGTGGGATCCTCCGTATGATTTCCTGAGGGTGACAGTCACCTTAGGGACGGTAGCCTCGCCGTATGCGTAGAGCAGTTTCGCACCGTTTACGATGATGCCGCCGTATTCCTGCTGCGTGCCGCAGAGGAAGCCCGGCACGTCCACGAGTGTCACGAGCGGGATGTTGAACGCATCGCAGAACCTTACGAAACGTGCGGCCTTGCGGGATGCATTGATGTCGAGAACGCCTGCGAGAATCTTCGGCTGGTTCGCCACGATTCCTACCGACTTGCCGTTCATCCTGGCAAAGCCGATGATGATGTTCTTGGCCCAGTTCCTGTGAATCTCGAAGAACTTGCCGTCATCGACGATGCTGTGGATCACCTGGTACATATCGTACGCCTTGTTAGGGTTGTCGGGGATGATCTCGTTCAGCAGGTCGTCCGTCCTGCCTGCAGGGTCGTCAGTCGGCACTACAGGAGGCTCTTCCATGTTGTTCTGAGGGATGTAGCTCAGTATTTCCTTGATAATCCGGATCCCGTCTTCCTCATTCTCTGCCGCGAAGTGGGCCACACCGCTCTTGGAAGCGTGTACGCTGGCTCCTCCGAGCTCTTCCTGGGTCACTACCTCTCCCGTGACGCTCTTTACGACTGCAGGTCCTGTCAGGAACATATAGGAAGTGTCCTTTACCATAATGTTGAAATCGGTAAGGGCCGGCGAGTAGACGGCGCCTCCGGCACATGGCCCGAAGATTCCGGAAATCTGGGGAACCACTCCCGAAGCCATGATATTTCTCTGGAAAATCTCACCGAAACCTGCCAGTGCACAGATGCCTTCCTGAATCCTGGCTCCGCCGGAGTCGTTCAGCCCGATGCATGGAGCACCGTTTTTCATAGACATGTCCATCACCTTGCAGATTTTCTGTGCCATCGTCTCCGACAGAGACCCTCCCGACACGGTAAAATCCTGGGCGAACACATATACGAGCCGTCCGTCGATGGTTCCCTGTCCGGTCACCACGCCGTCGCCGTCGTATTTGGTCTTTTCCATACCGAAATTCGTGCAGCGGTGCTGGACGAACATATCGAATTCTTCGAAGCTGCCTTCGTCGAGAAGCATTGCAATTCTTTCGCGGGCAGTGAATTTGCCTTTGGCATGCTGAGCGTCGATTCTTTTCTGACCGCCGCCCATCCGGGCTTTAGACCTGCGCTCGACAAGTTCTTTGATTTTTTCCTGCTGGATGCTCATTTTCGTTCAGTATAAATTGTTCTTCCTATTCCTCGTCGTCGGTTTTCATCGTATGATATACGTTCTGTACATCATCGTCCTCTTCGAGGCGCTCGATCAGTTTGTTCAGTTCGGTCTTCTGATCTTCCGGAAGCTCCTTCAGATCCACGTTGGGAATTCTGGTGAATTCTCCGGACACGAGTTCATAGCCGTTGTCCTCGATGTATTTCTGGATATTGTTGAAGGCCGTGTATTCTCCGTAGATTACGATAGTCCTGTTGTCGTCTTCATCCACTTCCTCGAACACTTCCTCGGCCCCGAAGTCGATAAGTTCGAGTTCGAGTTCTTCGATGTCCACCGGCTTGTCGCTCTTCATCCTGAACACGCATTTGTGGTCGAACATGTACTCGGTGCTGCCGGAAGTCCCGAGCGAACCGCCGCTCTTTGTGAAGTATGAGCGGATGTTGGCGACTGTCCTGTTGTTGTTGTCGGTGGCGGCCTCGATCAGGAAGGCTATCCCGTGAGGTCCGTAGCCCTCGAAATTCACCTCCTTGTAGTCGCTCTGATCCTTGTCGCTCGCCCTCTTTATGGCCCTTTCGATGTTGTCCTTAGGCATGTTTTCGCTGCGGGCGGTCTGGAGCAGGGCCCTGAGCCTCGGGTTTCCGGTCACATCCGGACCTCCCTGCTTTACGGCAATGGTGATTTCCTTGCCTATCTTGGTGAATGTACGGGCCATGTGCCCCCATCTCTTGAATTTTCGCTCTTTTCTGAATTCAAATGCTCTTCCCATAAATTTTCCTTTCGTTAAAACTGCGTTCCGGAAACCGGCGCGTTATTTCCCTGAATTGATTTCAGCCCTTGAAATGTACTTGTCTATGTCCATCGCTTCCATCGACATCGGATAATGCTCCCTGATGGTCCTGTAGGCGTCGAGGGCCTTTGCATAGTCCCCGAGAGCCTCGTAAGTGACACCGGCTTTCAGAAGATACGTGGCCGCAAAGGCATTGTCCGCAACCGCTGCCGCCTTTTCGAAATACTTCACTGCCTGGGCATAGTCTTCGAGTCCCGTATATGCGTCCCCGATGCAGGCCGTAGCCCTGGCTTTGAGTATTTTGTCCTTTCCTGTATAGGACTTGAGATAGCCGATGGCCTCATTCCAGTTCCCGAGGTTCAGCTCGCAGATGCCTGCGTAGAGGTATGCCGCCTTGCCGGCCTTTTTCCCGTACTTGTCGATGACCTGCGCGAATCCGAGGACATTCCCGTCGCCGTTCAGCGCGATTTCATACTCTCCGTTGCGGAAATTGGCTTCGGCAGGATACATCTGCCCGAGCGCCTCCTGTTTTGCAGGAAGGTAACCGTATTTGTGGTAAATGAAGATTCCCGCGCAGAGGAGGATTACTACCGCAACTGCAATGAACAGGATTTTTCTGTTTGAGGAAAAGAAAACTTCCGTTTTAGAGACTGCTTCAGCTACCGCAGTATTTTTCTCTGTGTTGTGTTCTGCTGACATATCTTAAACTTTTTGAATTTTTACATAATCCGGAACCGCCTGACCGTCTTCGTCCCCGGGTGTTTCCGGCGTTGTCCGCCATAGCCCCCGGCCCGTCCAAGCAGGGCGCAAATTTATAAAAAAATGTATAATTCCACAATTATTTGCCTTTAATTTAATATCTTTGCAAGGATGTAAAAACGATTCTCCCGGCTTGTGTGCTATGCCAGTACTCGAAAAAATAGTAATATCGGATTTCAGAAACATAGAATTCCAGGAACTGTTCTTTTCTCCTAACGTGAACTGCATTTCGGGAAACAACGGGGAAGGGAAAACGAACCTTCTCGATGCCGTCTACTACCTGTCGATGACGAAAAGCGCCTTTGTCCCGTCGGACAGATACAATATCCGTCACGGGACGGACGAATTTTCGATAGGAGGGACGTTTCTGATGCAGAACGGTCTGGAAAGCCGCTTCTCGGCCAATGTCAAGGCTTCCGGTGAAAAACGCTTCCGCCGGGACGACAAGCCTTATCAGAAAATCTCGGATCATATCGGAGTCCTGCCTGTGGTCTGGGTTTCGCCCTCGGACATCTCTTTGGTGAGCGAGTCGGGGGAGGAAAGGAGGCGTTTCGCCAATGCCGTGCTGTCCCAGATGGACAGGGAGTATCTTTATTCCCTCCAGCAGTACAACAGGCTGTTGGCCCAGCGCAACGCGATGCTGAAGTCTTCAGTGTCCGATCCCGGGCTTCTCGAGGTAATCGATGCGAAGATGGAGGCGGCCGCGGAGCCGGTATACGAGGCGCGGAAGAAATTCGTCGGGGACATAGGTCCGGCCGTCGCCCGATACTATAACATATTGTCTGCCGGGAAGGAGACGGTCGGCATAGAATACCGTTCCGACCTGAACGGCGGGAGGCTGACTTCCGTCCTGGGCAGGCATTTTGGCAGGGATGCGGCACTCAGGTACACTACGGCGGGCATCCAGAGGGATGACTTCATC
>CASFLY010000097.1 GCA_949295645.1 uncultured Bacteroidales bacterium
ACTTTTTCAAAACCTTTCAGTTCCTTTACCGGCCGGAGCACGGACGCATCGGCATCTCCGATGTAGACCTGGGCTGTTTCACTGCCGCCTGCGCTCCCCGTATTGGACACGTCGAAACTCACTGTCCAGAATTTCCCGGATTTCTTTACATCAAGGTTCGAATACTCGAACTCGGTGTACGAAAGTCCGTAGCCGAACGGATATCTCGGGGTCTTTCCGGTGCGGTCATAGCCGCGATATCCCATAAAGACGCCCTCGGTGTAGGTAACGCGTTTTTTTACATCATAATAACTGTCGTGCACAGGGTTGTCCTCCCACTTGTTTTCGATGGAAATCGGCAGTTTGCCGCTCGGATTCGTCCGGCCTGTCAGGATTTCGGCAAGGGCGGTCCCGCCTTCCTGTCCCGGATGCCAGGCCATCAGGACGGACTCCACGTCTTCCGACCAGCCGTTGAAATCCACTCCGCCACCGGCATTGATGACGGCAGTAACCCGATTATGCAACGAGGATACGAGGTTCAACATCCGTATCTGATCCTCCGGAAGAGTGAACGGACGTTCCCAGCCTTCGCCCTCGGTACTGCTGTCGAACCCTGCACAATATACGACATCCGAGACAGAGGAAAGGGTCTCCCCGAGCTTGTGTCTGTTCATCAGGCCGGCGTCGAAGACCACAGTCGCCTCCCCCGCATTGTCATAGAATTCGAACACCAGATCATAGTCTTTTCCTGCCTCGACTTCAAAAAACACTGCCCGGGCAGTCAGAGAGTGGTTTCCCCAGTCACCTCCGAGAAGTCTGCCGTTTACATAAAGCCTGTAGCCGTCATCGCCGGCCATCTTTACCCTCACCGTACCGTCTTCCTCAGCCCTGTATGTACCTGTCCATCTCACGGAAAACCCGTCATCAGGCATACCGTCGAAAGGGTGCCCGTAGCTCCAGTAATGGGTCGGATCAGCCTCGATACAGGTGCGGAAAGCCGGACCTTCGAGTTTTTTGCCGATGAAGTATTCTGCGGTGAAGCCCGGGACAGACGGGGTCACGTCCGACGAGCCGGTTTCAGAAGCGACTCCGGCTGCATCGGGAGAGGTTTCGTCCCCGGGCGAAGCCGCGTTGGAATATATCGAGGTCAGAATGTCTTCATAGAGAACATCATCCGAGAGCAGGACCACATTGTCCCCGCCCATTATTTCCACCAGACCTTCGTAAGGAGACACGGTCGAATACGGGGTCACGAAACCGCTTCCGCCTCCGGTAGTGATGACGTCGGCATTAGGGCCCATCACAGCGACCTTTGCTCCCGGTTTCAAAGGGAGATTGGCCTCGGCGATGCCGGTCATAGGATTCTGCACCCTGCGGTTTTCGAGAAGGACTATCCCTTCGCGTGCGATATCGAGGGCGGTCTGCCTGGATTCAGGATTGTCGAGAGGGATGCTCTCGTCGCCAGGAAGCCTGTCGAGGAAGCCGAATGCACTGTAGGTCTGCAGGATATGCTGCACCTTTTCATCTATATCCTTTTCGGTGATGACCCCGGTCTCGAGCAAAGGCTTGATCTTTTCCGGGGTAAAATACACCCCTTTCGGGCATTCGATGTCCAGGCCTCCGCGTACCGCTCCGAGAGTCGAGTATACGGAAGTCCAGTCGGACATCACGATGCCTTTGAATCCCCACTGTTTTCTTAGCACTTCGTTGTTCAGCCAGGGATTTTCGGTAGAGTGCACGCCCCAGATCAGATTATAGCTGTCCATCACCACTGCGACTCCGGCCTCCTGCACGGCTTTCCGGAATGCAGGAAAATAAATCTCTTGCAGAGTCCTTTCATCCACGTCCGAACTGACGCTGTGGCGGATATGTTCCAACTGGTTGTTTGCAGCGAAATGCTTGACGGTAGCCATCACCCCCTGGTCCTGCAGCCCGAGTATATACTCTTTGGCCGTTTCGGATACCAGATATGGATCTTCTCCCATATATTCATAGTTCCGTCCGCACATCGGCGCCCTGTAGATATTCACGCCGGGGCCGAGCATTATGCTGACATTGCGGGCCCTGGCATCCGTGCCGAGTCCCTGGCCCATCCTGTATGCCAGATCCCTGTTCCAGGTAGCTGCAGTAAGGATTCCACAAGGATATAGCGTGCTTTTGGTGTTGTTTCTGACGCCCTGCGGGCCGTCCGCGATTCTTATTTCGGGAATTCCGAGACGCTCGACACCTCTCAGGAGAAAGGATCTCTCGCCGGCCATCATTCCGATTTTTTCGTCGAGAGTCATTTTTTCCACAAGTTCAGCAGCCCTCTTCTCGTCTTCGGCATCGATTACGACCGGGTCCGACCGCCGTGCCGGTTCCGCATTCAGATTGCCCTGAAACAGGGATACGGCAGATACCAGCATCATTATCAGTTCTTTTTTCATAACTATGTGGCTTAATTTTATTATTGTTCACGTGCACAGCGCACAAAAGTAGAGTTATTTTTCCAATAATCAAAATCTATTTTCAATATTCGGAACAACCGGTTATCTTTGCAGTCTGTTTTGTTTGAAAAAATTTAATGGAATGAAAGAATATTACAGCAGATCCATCGAAGAAGTCGCGCAGGAATTCGGCACGGACGCTTCCCGCGGGCTCGGCAGGGACGAAATCGGCTCGCGTATCGGGAAATACGGAAAGAACACCTTGGTACAGAAGAAGAAGAGGCCGTTCATAGCGATGTTCTTGGCCCAGTTCAAGAGTTTTATGATCATCCTTCTGATTATCGCCGCGATCATTTCCGGGATAATGGGATTCCAGACGAAGGAAGGCCTTTTGGACACCTATATAATAATGGGCATCCTGCTTCTGAACGCGTTCATCGGAGCCTACCAGGAGTTCAAGGCACAGAAGTCTCTGGAATCGCTGAAAAAAATGGCGGCGCCGATGGCCAAGGTGGTCAGGGACGGCGAAGCGATGGTCGTGAATGTGGAGGATGTGGTTCCGGGCGACCTTGTGGAACTCGAAGTGGGCGACATCGTTCCGGCAGACATCAGGATCACGGAATCCTGCAATATGAGCATCCAGGAATCATCCATGACAGGAGAATCAGTGCCGGTAGAGAAAAGCCCGGAGACGCTTGCAGATGAGGATATTCCGCTCGGGGACAGAAAGAATATGGCCTATTCGAGCGGAGTAGTCACCTTCGGGCGGGGGAAAGGCATCGTGGTAGGCACCGGGATGAATACCGAAATCGGAAAGATAGCCGACATGCTCGGAGGCGATTCCGACACCCAGACCCCGATGCAGATACGCCTGGAGAAACTCGGGAAAATCATCGGTACGGCATCGGTAGTCATCTGCGTGATAATATTCATAATAGGAATACTCCACAAGGAACCGGTCATCGATATGCTTATGGTAGCCGTGTCGCTTGCCGTTGCTGCCATTCCGGAAGGCCTTCCGGCCATTTCCACCATCATCCTTTCGATGGGTGTGCAGCGTATGGTAAAGCACAATGCCATCGTCCGCAAGTTGCCTTCAGTGGAAACCCTCGGATGTACGACGGTGATCTGCTCCGACAAGACGGGCACCCTTACAAAGAACCAGATGACGGTCGTGGACCGGTACACCGCCTCCGGGGATGACAGCAGGCTCACAACCATAGCCGTGCTCTGCTGCGACGCCAAGGAAGTGAAAAACGGCGACGGAGGCACTACGATGGTCGGAGACCCGACGGAAATCGCGCTTATCGACCTCGGCAAGAAACACGGGACAGACAAGGCGGAACTCGATGCGGCCTGCCCGCGCGTAGGAGAAGTGGCCTTCGATTCTTCCCGCAAGAGGATGTCCACCATCAACAGGATGCAGGACGGGACCCTGCAGATCAACACGAAGGGAGGACTGGACGAGGTGCTGTCCGTCTGCACGAAGATAGAGACGGCCGACGGGATACGGGACATCACGCCGGAGGACATCGCGGACCTTCAGGCCCGCAACCAGAAGATGGCCGCCTCCGCCCTGAGGGTGCTGGCTATGGCATACAGGCCGACGGAAACCGTTTCGACGGAGATGGAAGATGTGGAACGCGACCTGATCTTCGTCGGAATCACGGGAATGATAGATCCGGAGAGGGAAGAAGTGATAGGTGCAATCGAAGAATGCCACAACGCCGGAATCAGGACGATAATGATAACCGGCGACCACAAGGCTACGGCACTTGCGATAGCCTCCAAAATCGGCATACACCGGGACGGAGACCTTTCCATCACAGGTACGGAATTAGAGAAATTAGATGAGGGCTATTTCAACGAAAACGTGGACAAATACACCGTCTACGCACGCATAGCCCCGGAACAGAAGGTCAAAATCGTGACGGCCTGGCAGAAAAAGGGGGAAATCGTGGCTATGACCGGAGACGGAGTGAACGATGCCCCTGCCCTCAAGCAGGCCGACATTGGGGTGTCGATGGGTATCACAGGCACGGAAGTGGCAAAGGACGCTTCGGATATGGTTCTGTCGGACGATAATTTCGTGACCATTGTATCGGCTGTGTCGGAAGGACGCCGTATCTATGAAAATATTCTGAAAACCATCCTGTTCCTGCTGTCCACCAACCTCGGTGAAGTACTTCTGCTGTTCGTGACTTCCATATTCAACATGGGTATTCCGCTCCTGCCTATCCACATTCTCTGGATAAATCTCGTGAGCGAGACCTTCCCTGCCCTGGCCCTGAGCCTCGACCCTGCGGCAAAGGACATAATGAAGAAGAAGCCGCGCGCTTCCAAGCAGTTCCTGGACAAGGGAATGAGCTGGAGGATATGCTACCAGGGGGTTATGATGGGAGCCATCACCCTTGCGGCTTTCATAATAGGAAAGAATATGGGAATGGAGATATACGGAAATGCGGATTCCGCAGAGTCGCTCGGCCAGACTATGGCATTCGCCTCGCTGATAGCAGGCAAGCTCGTACATGCCGGGAACCTGCATTCGAACACCGAGTCCCGTTTCAAGTTCAATATCTTCAGCAACAAGGCCCTGATCTTCGCAATAGGCGCATCGCTGCTGTTCTCTTTGGCCGTGCTGCTGGTTCCTTCGCTTGCCGAGGCCTTCAAATTCTCGGAGATGGGATGCGCACAGTGGCTGACGGTTGCGGGGCTGGCGTTGGTGCCGCTTGTAGTTGTGGAGATTTTCAAGCTCTTGAAAATCAACGGAAAATAGTCCGGCTCGTGATAACGGGCACACTGCGGCGTTGTCGGCGGGATCAGGGGGCGGTCATTTACGAAAGTAAACTCCCGTCCCCTGACCCTTGTCGGCCTTGCATTGCACC
>CASFLY010000098.1 GCA_949295645.1 uncultured Bacteroidales bacterium
GCCTATGACGCCTATTCTTATCCTTTCGGTTATATTTCCGGAATCCATCATTTCCCGATTTTTTTCATAATATATCTTGCGGCAAATCCGCAGGCTAAACCTGCCAGGGTGCCGAATATTATGCCCACGGCCACATCGCCGACGTAATGCTTGCCTACGAAAATCCGGCTGATGCTTACCATGGCGGCCCAGAAAAATATCCAGGCGCTGTATCCTCTGTATTTAAGCCGCCTGTCATTTCTGAATGCCATAGAGGAACAGGTTGCGAACCCGAAAGAATTGGATGCGTGGCCGGAGAAAAATCCGTAAAGCCCGCCCTTGCCTTCGAGAATCCGCAGTCCATCCGCGACCATAAGTTCATCGTGGCACGGCCTGAGCCTGGCGATTCCGTCCTTGAAGAGGTTTGCAACCTGGTCACAAAGCAGAAAAGTAAGGCCCAATGACGCTATGGCCACAAGCGCCCTTTTCCATCCGAGGCGGATGAACAGGAAAACGGCGACGATGACATACATCGGAATCCATACCGGGATTTTCGAGAAAAACATCATCACGGGATCTGTAACCGCACAGTGCAGGCTGTTCAGTGCCAAGGTAATCTGCTGGTCGAATTCGTGTATTTCCTGCCAGGTCATATCAGTCTTTTTCTTCGTGTAGGGTTTTCCATATCAGGTCTTTCAGCGCCGGGATATTCTCTCCAGTCATAGACGAAAAGAAAATATGCGGAACCTCCTGCGGCAGGGACGCTTCAATGTCCGATTTCGTCTTTCCGTCGATCAGGTCGGATTTGGATACGGCCACAATCCTGGACTTTACAAGCAGTTCCGGATTGTATTCCTTCAGTTCGTTCAGGAGTATCCCGTATTCTTTCCCGACATCCCCGCTGTCTGCCGGAATAAGGAACAGCAGTATGGAGTTCCTTTCGATATGCCTCAGGAAGCGCAGTCCTATGCCTTTCCCCAGATGCGCCCCTTCTATGATGCCGGGTATGTCGGCCATCACGAACGATTGGTCGTCATAGTAGCTTACGATTCCAAGATTCGGTTCCATGGTGGTGAACGGGTAGTCCGCTATTTTAGGCCTGGCCGCGGAAACTGCAGACAGCAGGGTGGATTTGCCCGCATTAGGAAAACCGACCAGTCCGACATCAGCCAACACCTTGAGTTCAAGTATGAACCAGCCTTCGGTTCCCGGTTCTCCCGGCTGTGCATAGCGCGGAGTCTGGTTCGTAGCGGACTTGAAATTATTGTTTCCCAGACCTCCCCGGCCTCCTTTTACCAGAATCCTTTCCTCTCCAGGCTCCAGCATCTCGAACAGCACTTCGCCCGTCTCCGCGTTCTTTGCGACCGTACCTACAGGAACGTCCAGATATATGTCTGCTCCGTTTTTGCCCTTGCACAGCTGTCCGCTTCCCGCCCCGCCATGCTCCGCCTTGATGTGCTTGCGGTATTTCAGGTGTATCAGTGTCCAGAATTGCGGATTCGCCCTGAGTATTATGTGCCCTCCGCGTCCTCCGTCCCCTCCGTCAGGCCCGCCTTTCGGGATGTACTTCGCCCGTCTCAGATGTGTGGAACCTGCACCTCCGTTTCCGGAAGCGCAGAATATCTTTACATAGTCTATGAAATTCGAATCTGCCATCGCTTTTGGGAACCGTCCTGCTCAGAATCTGTCCATAAGGGTGAAAATCTTCTCCCTGACATCCTCTATTGTGCCGGTGCCGTCGATTTCGTTGTATTTCCCTTTTCCTTTGTAGTAGTCTACAAGAGGTTCGGTCTTGTCGTGGTATGTGCTGATCCTGTTCGTGATGGTCTGGTCGTTGGCATCGTCTGCCCGGCCTTCGATGGCGGCCCTGTGCCTGATACGTTCCCTGATCATCTCGTCGGGAATCATTATGGATACGACAGAAGTCACTTCTTCCGAGGTCTTGGCAAGTATCCTGTCCAGGGCAGCGGCCTGTGCGGTAGTTCTCGGAAAGCCGTCGAGAAGGAAGCCGGCAACATCTTTTACTGTCCTGAATTCGGATTCGATCATTCCTTCGACGATTTCGTCGGGTACGAGTGCTCCGGCATCTATCAGAGATTTGGCTTTAAGTCCCAATTCGCTTCCTGCCGCGATTTCCTTGCGGAGAAGTTCTCCGGTGGAAATGTGGCGGAGATTGTATTTTTCTACCATTGCTGCAGCCTGGGTGCCTTTACCTGCTCCCGGAGGCCCGAAAAGAATGAAATATTTCATTACGGTGTATTTATGTTTTGTATATTATAAGGTATCCTGAATATTCAGGGGTGTCCTGCGCGGGATTATTTCCCGTTTTCCTCATCGAGAATGTATATGTCTTTGAGGTTTCTTCCCAGTTCGTTGTAGTCCATACCGAAACCCACTATGAAATCATTCGGTATTTCCATTGCCACATAGTCGGGATGCAGGTCTTTCCTGCAGGCGTCCGGTTTCAGGAGCATCGTGCAGATGTAGGTCCGGGAAGCGCCCTTGTCGGCCAGTATCTTCTGCAGCTCGACAATCGTATTGCCGGAATCCACGATGTCTTCGACTATGATGACCCTTTTCCCGGCTATGTCCGAGGTAAGTCCCATCACCTGGCGTACTTTTCCGGTATTTTCCGTCCCGGAATACGAAGAAAGCTTGGTAGAGACTATTTCACAGTTGAATGTCAGCCTTTTCATCAGTTCCGCCGTGAAAAGGATCGAGCCGTTCAGTACGCATAGCAGCACCGGAATGTCCGTGCAGCCTTTGAAATCCGTATTTATCCTTTCAGCCACTGCGTCTATGGCCTTTTCTATCTTTCCGTTCGGGATAAAGGTCCTGAAAGTCTTGTCAAACAGTCTGATACGCTCCATACTGTCATATTTTATTTGGTGTGAAGCTGTTTGAGATTTTTCAAAAATTCCAGACAGCGTCTAAAACGAATTCGCAAAAATAAAGAAAAAAACGCAAAAAAGAGAAAAATCTGCATCAGACGCCGGCTGAAACAACGGCTGTGATTTTGAAAACCGGTAGATTCGCTGATAAAAAATGACGGATATGTGTTGTTGGAAGACAGTGATGCAGGCAACCTTTTCCCTGGTTGTCTTGCAGATCCCGGTTTTTGCAAGGGATGCGGATGACGAATTCATTTCCGCTGTTCTGGAGCTTACCGGCTGCGAAAGCGTGGAGGAACTCGGAGAATATGAAATGGAGCGGTATTACGAACTGTATTCGGCGCCGTTGCAGCTCAACAGGGCATCGCGTAGCCGGCTCCTTTCCAGCGGGCTTCTCTCGGCGTACCAGACGGCGGTACTCCTCGATTACCGTGAACTGTCCGGAGATATCCTGTCTTTCGAGGAACTTTCCGCCCTGGACGGGTTCGGATATGATTTCGTGTCGGGACTGAAATTTTTCGTGTCCCTGTCCTCGGACGCCGCGCCCGGCCATTCGTCAGCATCGTCTGCGGCCGTGCGGAATTCCCTTACATTGAAGTCCGGCATCAGGAATACAGATGAAAATATCCGGCCCCAGGGAACCTATTCCATGAAATACCGTCTGTCTGCCGGCGATTTTTTCGAAGCAGGGGTTTCTTTGCGCAGCGCATACGGTCAGGGGCATTTCCCTCCGGAGAAATATTCATTCTTTGCAGCATATTACGGCAGACGCTTTCCGGGCAAGGTCGTCATCGGGGACTATACCCTCCGGTTCGGACAGGGTCTTGCGCTATGGCCCGGCTTTTCGCTGGCAGGTGCCGCTACTCCCGACGCCTTTTCCCGCAGGCCTTCCGGAATCTCTCCATACAATTCATACTCGGGGGAAGGAGCTTTCCGGGGAATCGCCGCGGATTACGGAAGAAAACATTTCAATATGTCCCTGTTCGTTTCCGGAACGGGTCTGCGGGCCTGGATGGAAGGGGAGGAGGATGCAGTCGCTCCCGAACTCCTGTATGGAGCGAACGTAGGCTGGTACGGCATGCATGGTCAGGTTTCCCTGACAGGCTTTGCCGTGTCCGGATTCATTTCAGGGGAGGAGGATGCTTCAAGCCGGTGCGGCTTTCCGGCTTTTATGACAGCCAAGTGTTCTGCGGATGCGCGGTTTTCTCTCCGGGGGACGGATCTGTTTTCGGAGGTGGCGTATGATATTGTGGCAAGGAGTACGGCTGTGCTGGCGGGAAGCAGGTTCTCCCTGTCGAATGCCTTGCAGATGGCCGTATTGGCACGGTATTATCCGGCAGACTATTCTTCCGACTATTCCGGAGCAGTCCGCAGCGGCAGTAAATGCAGCAATGAATACGGCTTCTCCGCATCCATGTCGCACTCTGCCGGCAAATGGATAGGAATCAACGGGAAAACAGGATTCGGCTCTTCCGAGAAAAGGTTCTCGGGCAGCGCATCCCTGGACGCATCATATTCACCGGAGCCGAAATTCGGGGTGGACACTTCATCGTTGCAGATCAAACTGACAGCGGCGGAAAACATACGTGTTTCGCCCTGTTTCAGTCTGGCTTTCAGATTCTCGGAGCGCTACCGCTCTTATGGCAGGCCTTTCCGGACCGATGTCAGGACTGATTTCAGGTTTTCATATTCGAAATGGAACTGGAATCTGAGGCTTAACTTGCTTCATTGCGAATCCCTGGCCGGGCTTTCCTATCTTGAGACGGGATATGTTGCCGACAGGCTTTCAGTGTGGCTTAGAACCGGCTTTTTCCGTGTCGACGACTGGGATGACCGGATTTATGCCTATGAACGGGATGCCCCGGGGAACTTCAATTCACCTGCGTACTATGGCCGCGGGTATTGGCTCGCCCTTACTTCCGGATGGAGGGCGGCACGTGGTCTAAGGCTTTATTTCCGCGGACTGTTCCAGGACTGGCCCTGGCTCAGGCCCGGGGAAACCGAACGGAAACCCCCTAAAGCGGAGCTCAGGATACAGCTTGTCCTGGATATGTTCCGCTATCCGGACAGGAAGCGGCAGAACGGAGGACGATGAAAAAGTGAAACAAAACCGCAATATGTTCGTATAATAAGATACAGACAAATTTCGTCTATGCCGGGGCTGTTCTGGTTTTGACAGCGTATGACATTGGACGGTAAGCACGTCGGGCGTCGGAAGTTAGCCCGTAAATCTCAGCTTCCGAAAGATTAGTTGGCAACAACAATTATGCACTCGCTGCGTAGTCTACCAAGTAGTCACGCTTAATCGCCGGCCGCCAAGGCTGCGGCTGCGACGGGTATCCCTCCGGGCTTTAGGCCGGTTATGTCCGGAATATGGGGTATCATCAAAACCGGATGCCCGGGAGGACTCCTTTAATTCCCGCCAAGCAATAAAGGATAAGCCGTAATTGGCCTGTCTTCCGGCAGATTGCGGTCGAAAACCAAAGAAAGAATAAGCGTGTAGAAAGCTGCC
>CASFLY010000099.1 GCA_949295645.1 uncultured Bacteroidales bacterium
ATAGAGGGCCTCCGCGGCAAACATATAGACCGCCGCCGCGCTTGTGATTATCCCCACTATCCACATCGCATTCTTCTGCGAGACTTCCAGCACGAGATAAACCAGCCCGGTTATCAGAGTGAATATTTCTACATACTGCTGTTCCATCCGTGTATTCTATCTTAGAAGACGGACTCCGCTGACCGATGCCGAAGCCGATTTCAGGAGCAGGCGGCAGTCCGTGGCAAGAGTCCCGTCGAAGCTGCAAGTCTGGTCGCCGGCTTCCGCCTCGCCTTCCCATACGGTCAGGAACTGGCCTCCTCCGCTTGAAAGCTGTATTTCGAACCGGACAGGCTCATCGGGAAGATCCTTCCACGACACGGCAAGACCCGAGACGGCCTTGCCAGCAGTCACGGGAAGCGTCAGGAAATCCCCGGCTTTCCCGGTCCAGACGGAATTTCCCGCAGGGGACTCCCCCTCGTTTCCTGGCCGGAGAGAGGCTTCGCCGGCTTTTTCCGAAGCCGGATCGGATGCTGCCACGATGCCTGCCGCCCCTGCACCCGGCAGGACAGTGGAGAATCCCGGATACGGAATCACTGTCAGGGTGTCGGACAGCCGGATGTCCTCGGACGAAGCCCCCGCCATTATCCTGAATTCTCCTGGCTCCACCACCCTTTTCCCTGAAGCGCTGTAATAGGAAGCCAGGTCATCCGGCCGGAGGCGGAACACCACCTCCCGAGTCTCCCCCGGGAGAAGGTGCACCCGCTCGAATCCGCGCAGGGTCTTCTCATACACCGTCGAAGAGCTGAGGATGTCCCTGACGTATAGCTGTACGACTTCATCCCCGGCCACTGAGCCGGTATTTTTCACTTTCAGCCTCACTTCGGAATCCTGGTACGGGGTGACGGTCCTGTCCGAAATCCTGAGATCCGAGTATTCGAATGTCGTATAGCTCAGTCCGTAGCCGAAAGGGTACAGCGGGCCGTTGATCCTGCTGGCATTCCCGTCCGGGCCGGGAGTCAGGCCTCCGTCCACCTGTGAAGATGGTTTAGCAGGAAAATTGAACGGGATCTGGCCGGCGGTTTTCGGGAAAGTCACCGTAAGTTTACCTCCCGGGTTATAGTCGCCGAAGAGCACATCCGCTATGGCCGTGCCTCCCTGCGACCCGGGATACCAGGCTTCGAGTATGGCCGGCACATGCCTGTCGGCCCAGTTTATGGAATTGGGCCTGCCGCTGACAATCACCAGAACCACGGGTTTCCCGGTGGAACATACGGCTTTCAGCAGGTCAAGCTGCCGGCCCGGGAGATCGAGGCTCGTGCGGGACTTGTTTTCACCGCAGGTGCGTGAATTTTCACCGAGGACGACTACGGCCACATCGCTTTTCCGCGCATTGTCCACCGCCTCGTCTATGTCAGCCTGCTCCCGAGGGGTAAGGGGCTCGGGGAGGATTTCGGATTCCGGCCAACGCTCGTCCACGATGTCGCAGCCTTTGGCATAAAGCACCTCGGCACGGCCTTCAAGCTTGTCCTGCAGACCTTTGAGCACGGAGGTCACCTCGACCGCCAGAGGGCCGTAATGTGTCAGGGCGTATGAAGCATCGGCAGCGTTAGGGCCGCAGACACTTATACATTTTATACTGTCTATGTCCAAAGGAAGCAGGCCGTCATTCTTCAGGAGCACGAGAGACTCGCGCGACGCCCTCAGCGCGACTTCCTGATGTTCCGCCGAATTCACTTCCCTGTCGGCTGCTTTCAGGTCTTTCCGATAAGGCTCGTCGAACAGTCCCAGCAGGAATTTCACCCTGAGCACATCCCTCACCCTGTCGTCTATGACCGACATAGGGATTCCGCCCTCGCGGACGAGTTCGCGCAGGGGAAGCACGTAGGAATCCGGGGAGCGGAAGGTGCAGCGGACATTCAGCCCGGCCATAACGGACTGGCGCACAGACTCTTTCATGTCGAGAGCCACGCCATGTTTCATATACAGGTACTCGACCGCATCGCTGTCAGACACCACATAGCCCCGGAAACCGAAGTCATCGCGGAGCCTGTCGGTAAGCCAGTAGCGGCTGCCCTGCACCGGGTAGCCGTCATAGTCGTTGTAGGAACTCATCACCCCGAGAATCCCTGCCTCTTCTATCACCCTCCGCCACGGGTAGACATGGATATTCTCCACCTCGGACGGAGACATCTGCGGGTCCACCCTCGCCATTCCTTCGCGGGCGCCCTTGTTGTTGCTGTAGGCTATGAAGTGCTTGGCGGTAGATGCCACCTGCATGTCGGTCTGCATGCCCCTGGCCATCTCAATGCCGAGTTCCGCCACTAAATAAGGGCTTTCCCCGTACACTTCTTCATAACGGCCCCACCTCTGGTCGCGTCCGACGTCGAGGATGGGGGCATAGACATTGGTATAGCCGAGAAGCCTCGCCTCACGGCCTGTGATACGTCCGACCTCGCGGACAAGCTCCCTGTCCCAGGTGTGTCCGAGACCGAGCTGCGTCGGGAAATTCGTCGCTATGTAGCTTTCCACTCCCCTGATTCCCTCGTTGGTAAAGTCCACCGGGATGCCGAGGCGGGTCTCCTCGACGAAAAAACGCTGCACCTCGTTGAGCGCCCAGGCGTGCCGGGAAGCCGGCCATACGTATTCGTTGTCGGAAGGCGGCAGACCCCACTGCCTGAACCCGTTAAGATGTTCGTCTATGGCCCCTATACCGTCTTTCCAGAGCTTTTCCTTCCACTGCGGGGTCGGCAGGTCATCCGCCAGCACCCTCCCGTATCCGTACAGGGTGACCATCTGGCAGGTCTTTTCCTCGAGGGTCATCTGCCCGAGCAGATCTTCCACACGGGCATCGATGTCGGCCGAAGGGTCTTCATAGACGTCCCTGACACCGTTTTTATTGAAATCGATCCAGCCTTTGCGGTAAATGTCCGAAGAAGGACGGGCGTCCGCAAGGATTGCGGACAATGCAAGCGGGAGGAACGCAACCACTATCTTTCTCATTGCTTCTGTAATTAAAAAAAGCGGATTGCTGCCCGAAAAGGCGGCAACCCGGCAATATTAATGAAAATTTTCCTGCTATCAATAGCCTTCGTTCTGTTTCACTATGCCCTGCGATTCGTTGATGTACTTCGACGGAATCGGGAAACGCACCTTGTACCAGTCGCTCTGGCTGTCTTCATAGTTGTCCTGCGAGTCCGAAATGAAGGTTCCGAAACGGATCTTGTCGGAGCGCGAAAGGCCCTCGCAATAGAATTCATGCAGACGCTCGTTCAGAATCGCAGTGTTGAAAGAATTCATATCGGCGGTCTTGTCGGCAGTCAAGTCGGCAAGACCCACCCTGCGGCGGACTCTGTTCACAAGGTCGACGGCTTCCGCGGTCGGGCCCCCGTTATTGTTGTTGATGCACTCGGCAAGGGAGAGGAGGACGTCGGCATAGCGGAACACGACCACATCCGTGGTTCCTCTCGAACCTGTCCTGTCGGGATCCTGACCTATCTTGATAGGACAGGCGCCGTATTGCAGGTTTCCTGAACCGCGTACTACAAGAGCTCCCGTTTTCGTTGAGGTGTACTCGGCCACTATCGTATTCTTCCTCAGGTCGCCGGCCTCGAAAGTGTCATAGAAATCCCACTGCATCAGGAATGTAGCCCAGTTTTCCCCCTCATAGCCGGGAATATCGCTCCAGGCAGTCTGGGTGATCCAGTAGTTCGGATTGGACTCCCCTGCCGGAATCGCGTGGATGATCTCGTTGTTCCGGGCATTGGCCTTGGTGAATACGGACTGGTAGTCATCCAAAAGCGCATAGACGCTCCCCTCCTGCTCATACAGCTGCCTTGCCACAGGTTCCGCGGCCTCGTAATCCTTGTTCATCATAAGGAATTTCAGTTTGAGCATCAGGGCCATTCCCTTGGTGACATGTCCCCACGACTCGTTTCTCCACGGAAGGACCTCCGCAGCCGCATCCAGCATCTTTATCATCTCTGCCGTATACTCTTCATCGGTGAGGCGCGGGATGTAGATATAGTCCATCGGATGTTCCCTCGCTTCGTCCGTTGCCAGAGGCACCGGGCCGAAAAGGTCGTACATGATGTAGCCTACCCAGCCGTAGAGACACTGCGCCTCGGCTATGGCCTGTTCCTTCACGCCCTGCGAGATGTCCGCGGCCTCTATGTCGTCAATGGTATTCTTTATACGGGTCATCTCGTTGTACTGGGGATATATCTTCTGCGAGAACTGTGTGGCGAGGTCGGATCCGGTCTCGCTCCAGCGGTGTTCGAAAAACGCATAATATCCCTGCGACTGGTATTTGCTGTCCAGCATTCCCGTAGTCAGGTCCGAACAGATCACATAGCTCCACTGGTCGGCGCAGTAGAAGCGGCCCCAGCCGGTTGTGAACAGCTCATAAAGTCCAGTCAGGGCCTTCTGTACGTCGCTGTCGTTCCTGTACAGGTTTTCCTTGTAGATTTCATCGTACGAGACCCTCTCCAAGGTGCATCCGAACAGCGCCGGCACCGCAAGAGCGGCCATTGCAAAATATCTTAATATCTTCATCTTTCCCTATCGTTAAAAATTGATGTCAATACCGAAAGTCGCCGAGGTAGAGCTCGGATAAACGTAGACATTGTACTCTGGATCGGGCCCGTGCCAAGGCGTGAGTACCGCCAGGTTTCTGAAAGACACGGAAAAACGTATCGACTGGAGCACTGTCAGGA
>CASFLY010000100.1 GCA_949295645.1 uncultured Bacteroidales bacterium
ACCGTGAACCTCATTGCAGGACTTTCTGCCTATTGCTTCTTCCCCAAAAAACCTATGATTGCTTTAGACAGATGTAATACCATAGACTCTTATAACCAGTTGACTTTGTTTTAGTTACTTTTCATCGAACTCACGTTAAACTACATTGTGGTGCTGCTTCAGTAAACGTAAGCGATTGCACATCATTGACAAGTTTGTCAACCGGGGCTAGTATCCGTTCTTTATGCTTAACCGGATGTACTGCTTTGACAAATTTGAATTGTTCGTACCCCACTAGTGGTACAAGCGATTTGAAATCACTTGACATCAGCGACTGCATATCCCTGAAAGAATTATATTGCGGCAAAGCTGGAATAACCTCGCTTGATATCAGTAATAACCAGGCTCTTACTATATTGGATTGTCATGATTGCGAACAACTGACATCTCTTACTGTAGGAGGTTGTGCCGCCCTGACAGAACTGACATGCTATGGTACGGCTCTTACTTCGCTTGATGTCAGCAATTGCAAATCCCTGAAAAACCTTTACTGCAGTTTAGAAAGCGAAAAGACATACAATTTAATTGAAGACCTTAATGCAAGTGGCTGCACAGCGTTAGAACATCTTGACTGTTATGGCGGCCTTGTCTTAGACAGTTTTGGGACGGGCAATACTACATGGGGTTCTTTGCAGAATTTGGATCTAAGCGGATGTTCGAACTTAAAATACTTGAACTGCGCTGATAATGAACTGACTTCCTTAAATTTGAGTGACTGTCATTTGCTTTCAGAATTAAATTGTTCATCGAATAGTCTGGAAATTCTTGATTTAAGTGGGTACACGTCACTTACTAAAATCGATTGTAGCGGGAATCGGCTGGCAGATCTTAAGCTTGACGGCTGTACATCTCTCCTTGAAATAGACTGCTCCGGGAATAACTTTTATGAAACGTATCTGCTAGAACAACTTGAATTTAAGGATTGCCCGGCACTCACTACTTTCATTCACTATGGCCGAGCCGGAAATGGGGCAATGAAGTGCTTTCGCGTAGACTTAAGCAATAATCCTAACTTGACAACTGTAGAGATTTGTAGAGAAAGTGTCGATAACTACGGCGCACACCACGTAACATGTGAGATACTGGATATCACCCTGCCAAAAAACTATTTGCCAGAGTTGCAGGAATCCATAAAAACAATTGAGTATTATAATGACTGGTTGGATCTTGTCAATAGCAGTACAGGTAATTCTTTTTCAGTATTGATATTTTACAAATAAAAGATGTCCCGAAAACAAAGACTTTTCAAGGGCTTCAGCCCGGCCGAATAAAAGCATCGCTTACCCCGGACTGCGCTATCTACCCGGACTGAACGGATTCAACGTGATTCAACTGTTTTTACATGAGACAAGAGGGCGACCCAAAAGGAGGAATTTCAAGGCTTGCGAAGATGAGAAAACCGCAGTGTACTAGCGTACATGAGGATTTTCGAATCAAGCGTAACGCAGAAAGTACCCTTTTGGGTCGCCCTCTATTCTTAAATGAGGCAAATAACTATTTAACCGGCTCAGTCGGATAAGTCCCGAAAATCCGGAGGGAAACAAGTGTCCGTAAATGAAAAGAAGAAACACTTTTCAAATGAATTGCTTATATTCGCAGTAAATACATTCGCAAGGTGGTATTATACCACCTTATGTGGTGGTAAAAGCGATACGAGAATGGCAAAGCATGTTTCATTGGACGATTTACTTGCTGCATGGCAAGCGTTGCTGCCGTTAGATGACAGTACGGGGTCGCGTCTTCGCAGGAAGTTTACTGTGGAGTACAACTATAACAGCAATCATCTTGAGGGCAATACCCTTACCTACGGACAAACGGAACTGCTGCTGATTTTCGGCAAGGTAAGCGGAGAAGGAAGTCTTAGAGACTTCAATGAAATGAAAGCAAGTGCCGTAGGGCTGAAGATGGTGGACGAAGTGGCACATCAGCACAGGATGCCATTGACCCAAAACTTCATACGGCAGTTGCACCGTACGCTGTTACGAGAAGACTACACCGTTCACCGGACTCTTCCCGGTGGAGAAGACAGCAGTTATGTAATCCATGCCGGGCAATACAAGACCCGTCCGAACAGTGTCATCACACGATATGGCAATCGGTTTGACTATGCTTCTCCTGAAGAAACGCCGGCTTTTATGACAGACCTGATGGACTGGTATAATGCAGCGGAACAGTCCGGAGAATTTAAGCCGGTGGAATTGGCGGCACTTTTCCACTATCGCTACATACGTATCCATCCTTTTGAGGACGGGAACGGACGCATTGCCCGATTGCTTGTAAATTACATTCTCAGCCGGCATGGATGGCCAATGATTGTCGTGCGCAGCCGAATAAAGCAAGCCTATATCGAAGCCTTGCATCAGACAGATCTGGTCGTGGGGGACAATCCGGGTGACGGTGCTTATGCAACGTTGGCTCAAATACGTCCGTTTCTGAATTTTTTCAAGAAACTTGTATATGATGAACTGAGCAACGATATTGATTTTGTCAACCACAGCGGAACTGATGTATGGTGGTATGACGGAGAACGGATAAAGTTCCGCAGTCAGAATGCTGTACGGCTGATGGAATTTATTCAGCAGAATCCGTATGCTACCTATATGGAAATTTCAGGAGAGCTTGGAATAAATATGTCCGCCGTACAGAAACTTATCAAAAGAATGACAGAAAAAGGCTATATCGGACGAAGTGAAAAGGATGGCAACTGGCATGTATTCGCTTTACATTAATCGGATGTTCATTCCTGCTTTATCAGCCCGACAACATCCTCCGGCAGCATCACATTTCCGACATCGTCCTGATAGAGTTTCACCGGCTCAGTCGGCGATGAACTGCTGCAGGGCTGCGGGGCAGTCTGTGGTAATCATGTCGACTCCGAGTTCGAGCATGGCTTTCATATCCTCGGGATCGTTCACTGTCCAGCAGTTTACGGACATTCCGAGGCTGCGGGCTTCTTCATACCATTCGGGATGAGCGTCGAAAACTCCATAATGATAGTCGACTCCGTTTATGCCTCTGTCGGCAAGCTGTGCAGGGCTGAAATCATCGCCGAGGTACTGTACGGTAAATCCGGGCATCTTCCCGGCAAGGCGCTCGCAGATATTGATGCTGAAAGAAATGAAAATGACCCTGTCGGGAGTATTCAATCCGTATTCTTTCAGCTTTTCTATCGAAAGGTCGGTCATCCTGTTTTCGAAATCCTTGTCCGCAGCCGGCTTCAGTTCAAACACGAGCACGGTTTCAGGATGCTTCCCCGACTGCTCCAAATAGTCGTCAAGGGTCGGGATGGGTTCCCCGTTTTCAAGTCTGACATCGTTGAATTCGGCCCAGTCGTGTTCCGAAAACCTTTTTCCTGACGCCGCATCATCATGGAAAACCACGAGCACCTCATCTTTCGTCATATTGACATCGAATTCGCTGCCCCAGAAGCCGGCATCCTGAGCACATTCCAGTGCAGCCACCGAATTCCTCGCGTATCCCGCTTCTTCACAGTTCCAGTAACCCCTGTGCGCTACTATCCGCACATCCTCCGCATTCCCGGAGCATGCCGCTATCGCAAAACATAAAAAGACGAAAAGGATTGATTTTTTTAACATTATGTATCGAATTTGATTGTTATTGACACGTCAAGGCAGCGATGCGGGCCCGGACATTATCGATGTTGTCGAAGCGGATGGCATTGAAGCCCAAGGCTGCGGCGGCTTCGACGTTGGCCGGGCTGTCATCGATAAAGATGCATGTACCGGCGTCAAGGCCGTAGCGGCGGAGAAGAATTCTGAAGATTTCAGGGTCGGGCTTGGCCACCTTTTCCTCGCCCGAGACCACGATTCCGTCGAAAAGTTTCAGACAGCCGAAACGCGCGAATGCTATCGGGAATTTCTCGGCAGACCAGTTTGTAAGACCATAGACCCCGTAACCGTCGGCTTTCACCTGTTTCAGGAGCTCGACCGTCCGGGGAAATTCGCCCTTGAGCATCTTCTCCCACCCGGTGTCGTAGAGCTGTATGGCGTCGCGATACTGAGGGTATTTCTCCTGCAGTTCCCTGACAGCCTCGGCAAATGGCCGGCCTGCATCTTGCCTGACGTTCCATTCGCCGTTGCAGATATTCGCCAGGAAGTACTCCATCTCATTGTCATCCCGGAAATACCCGCGGTAAAGGGCTCTCGGATCCCAGTCTAAAAGCACCCCGCCGAAATCGAATACGATGTTTTCTATTTTTCCCATATCTTTTCTGTCTTTTTCCAAAACTTCCTATCCGGTTGTTTCCGCCTGCAAAAGTAAGATATTTTCCGTCTGCAGCAGTCGGGCATACGTTAAATTTTGACTATTTTTACGACCTCAAAAAATGGAACGAGACAATATGATAGAGGAATATCTGGAACCGCTTGTAGCGGATCGGTTCAGGAATGAAGAGAAATACAGGGTCGGGCATATAAGGGTCGTGAATCCCCTGCCGGGGAGGAGGGTTGCCGGAGTGCACATGCCCGAGATGAAACGGCTGGCCTGGATGCTTGCCGGCAGGGAGGACGCCCTCCGGACAATAGCCGGATTCAAGGCGGCCGCCGAGGATGAAACCTGTGGCAGAAAACCTCTCAGAAGCGCACTTTGCCATGAAGAACTGCTTGTCTGGGGGATGATGGTCAATGCCTTGAAATCGGCCGACAGAGTAGCTCTGACAAAGGATTTCGTGCCGTTTATAGACAACTGGGCCGTCTGCGACGCATTTGCTGCAGGCGCGAGATGGTTCAGACAGGCAGAAGGGGCCTGGGAACTCATCTGCCGCTGGTTTTCATCGGAAAACGAATTCGAGGTCCGTTTCGCTACGGTTATATCCATGTCGCACTTTATGGACAGGGAATATCTTCCCCGGATCCTTTACCGGTTCGACATTCTCGACTTCTCAAAAATAAGGTCGGAATACGTCAGCCCCGGACAGGCACGCATGGAAGGCGGGCCGGAAGCCGTCAGGGCGGCAGGGAAAGGGATTGCCGCCGGGGAAGCCCCGTACTATGTCCGTATGGGAGTGGCCTGGTGCCTGGCTACGGCTCTGGCCAAATTCCCGGACGACACGAGAGCCTATCTCCGACACACCTGCCTGCCGGAAGATGTCATCCGCCTGTATGTCCGCAAAGCGCGCGAATCATTCCGGACGCGCGGCATTTCCCCTTTCTGACCGTACCGGAGCAGCGGCACTAAACTGATTCCGGATTTTTCCAAAGCGCCCTGCAACATTTCGGAAGCGGGGGCAGTCTAACCTGTGAATTTTAATAAACACAAGATATGGACGGAAATGTTTTAACTTTTATGGAAGATGTGGTATTGCCGATATTCATCGTTGTCGTGCTGCCGGTAATGATAGTGCTGATCGTGCAGATTTTCAAGAACAGAAATCTCAGCCACAAGACAGAGATCATCAGATTGGCCATTGAAAAAGGGGCGGACATCGATGCGGACAGAATGATGGAGGCTTTGGAAAGCTCCGGCAAACGGAAAAAAGGGCCTCTGACGAAATCCCAGTATCTGCTTGAACGCCTTACGGCCGGGATCGTGCTTTTCCTGTCAGGTCTGGCCGTCATTGTCGTCACGGCGGTTACCGGGTCGTTCGCAGATGGAGGCAAATGGTTCTTCTATCTTTCCGCTACAGTCATTTCGGTAATCGGTATCGGCCTGATAATAATGTTCTTCGCAGGCAGGAAGATGCTTCCGGATGACAAAGCCGAATAGTTCCGGAACATGACGCGGGAACAGTTCATCGGATTGGTCGCTGAAGTACAGGAGTCGCTGCGACGATTCCTGTCCGGCCTTTGTGACGGAGACCGGACGACGGCAGACGACATCGCACAGAATGCGCTGCTGAAAGCCTACATGTCGTATTCCGGCTTCGAAGGCCGGGCCAGTTTCCGCACCTGGCTGTTCCGCATAGCGTACAACTGCTTCTATGACTGGAAGAAAACCGTGCATCCTACATGCGGCGATGTCCCGACAGGCGCCGTCTCAGACGAGACTCCCGACAGGAATTTCCGTCATCAGAAACTGTATATGGCCATAAATGCCCTGTCAGACCACGAGAAAGCGACAGTCCTGCTTTTCTATATGGAGGGAAAACCGGTAAAGGAAATAGAAGCCATCACCGGTCTGTCCTCCACAGCCATTCGGACACACCTTTTCCGGGCCCGGCGCCACCTGAAAGCCTTCCTCGAAAAAGACGATATATGATTATGACTACTATGGATACGGATAAGAAAATAAAGGAATTTTTTCATTCGGTAAGACCTCCGGTCAATGACAGCGAAGCCTTCCTCCGGGAATTCGAACGTCAGTCCGCCCGGCTGCCGCAGCCTGCCTCCATGACGGAATCCGAGGATCTGGAAAAAGCCGAAAGACTGCAGAAACTGTATAGCCTGGCATCGCACATAAGAAAAGTCGGCAGGACCGAAGCAGCAATAACCGCTATTTCCGCCATGGCCGGCTGTCTGCTGCTCTTTATATTGGCCGTGTCCGCGATGTCCTCCATACTTCCATCGCTCGGATATTGAATCCGGCATTTGAATTCTGTTTTGGCTCCACCTTGAATCCGGACATATTGTTTCCAGGGTTTTTAATATCTTTGTATTTTGCACAAGACAAAACGGAAAGAATATGGCAGAGGAAACATTTTCAGAACTCGGCAGGATCGCAGCCATCGCGAAACTTTATGAAGGGACCGGTTTTTCGCAGACCGGGCACTGCACGGTAAAGGCCGGCAAGGACACCGGAAGCATCATCGGCTCATCCGTGATGATGACAGAGGGCATCGATTTCGACCTGACTTATTTTCCCCTCAAACATCTCGGGTATAAGGCGGTCATCCTGGCCACAGGGGAAATATACGCCGCCATGGCCAAACCCCGGACATTGGCCGTCAGGCTCGGCATCTCCGCCAAGACCGACTTTGGAAAGATCAGGGAGCTGTGGGAAGGAATCGTGGCTGCCGCGAAAAAACACGGATACGGGGAAATTTCATTGGACCTCCTGCCGTCGGTCAACGGCCTGAACATATTCCTCTCTGCATGCGGAGAAAGGCTGTCGCTGACCGAAAAACGCCGGATGCCGGCCAAAAGCATGGACCTTATCTGTATTTCGGGCAACCTCGGTGCGGCATTTATGGGAATGCAGATTCTCGAGCGGGAAAAACAGAAGTTCCTGAAGCGCAAGACAGACCGTTCCCAGCCGGATCTCTCCGACCATAAACTCATCATCGGCGAATACCTGAAGCCGGAAATAAATCCGACATACGTCGCCCAGCTCGAAGAAGCGGAAATCATCCCGTCGTACGGCTATTTCGTGAACCGCGGTTTAGCCGATACCGTCAGGAAACTCGTCCGGGACAGCGGCCTCGGAGCCAAAATCTATGTGGAACGCCTTCCGTTTGCCAGCGGCACATTCGACCTCGGCAAACAGTTCGACATCGACCCCATTTCCGCTGCATTCAACGGAGGGGACGACTGCCGCCTGCTTTTTACCGTTCCCATCGGCAAGCACGACAGGTTCCGCCACGACTTCCAGACCTTCGACATCATAGGGCATCTCGCCAGACCGGAAGTCGGAGCGGCCCTCGTCACTCCGGAAGGAGTCGAGCTCCCCATTACCGCCCAGGGGTGGAAGTAGAAATGCCGCACACAAGGGTTGAAAGCGAACATAAGTCATGGCCACGAATATAGACAACCGCCACATAAGGGTATTCATCTCATCCACATTCAATGACATGCAGGCCGAACGGGACGAACTCGTCTCCAAAATATTCCCGATACTGCGGAAAAAGGCGGCCGAAAGGAATGTTACAGTCACCGACATCGACCTGAGGTGGGGAATTACCGAGGAAGAATCCCGCAACGGAAAGGTGATAGACATCTGTCTGGACGAAATCGAGAAATCGCATCCTTTCTTCATCGGACTGCTTGGCAGCCGGTACGGATGGGCCCCTGCGGAAGACGCCGGGACGGATTACGGAGCCGGCATAGAACCACGGCACCGGTGGGTCATCGACGATATCAGAAACGGGCTCAGCATTACCGAAGTGGAGATCCGGTACGGAGCCCTGAGGAGCGACAGCCCGGTCCACGGCAGTTTTTTCCTGAAAGACTGCGATGAACGGAGCATCGACCCGAGGCAGGCCAGACTGAGAAAGGAAATCCGGGAGCAGGACCGGTATGAAGTGTTCAGCTACGGCTCTTTGGACGAATTCACAGGCCAGGTCATCGGGAGTTTCGGCAGGCTGCTCGACTCATTATATCCCGAAGGAAGCGGCGACAGTCTCGAAAGCAGGCGGGCCCAGCAAAGATACTACCTGCAGCAGAAGACCATGCACTATATCCCGGACAAGGCCACGGACAGGCAGATGGCGGAGTTCCTGCAAGGACCGCGGGCCAATCTTCTGATAACCGGGACAGGCGGCATGGGCAAATCCACCCTGCTGGCATGGTACGCGCTCCGGCTTATGGAAGACGGGGAGCGGGATGTGATAGCATTCTTTGCAGGGAACAGCGCCCACAACGCCACATTCTCGGATGCCGCCTCATGGCTGTGCAGGAATCTTTCGGATTATTACGGGATAGAATCCGACCATTCGGAAGATCCGGCAGCCGGGCTCGGGAAAATGGTCCGGCAAATCGGAACAGACAGAAAACTCGTCGTGATAATCGACGGAATAAACCAGCTTGGCGGAGACAAGGGCAGGAATCCGGTATGGTGGCCGGAGTGGCCGGAAAACGTCAAGGTGATCTTCTCGTCCCCGCAGGACGCCGAAATAATAAAAGAACTCGACCTTAGCGAGTGGGAACGTATCCGCGTAGGGAAAATGACGATAGACAGGCGCATAGAACTGGCGGAAAAATATTTCAGCAGATACAGGAAAGTATTGTCCCGGAAACAGAAAGACCTGATAGGAAGCGGCTGGCCGCTCCTGGACAATACCCTGATATATGTCAGCTTCCTTGACGAGCTCCGGCGTTTCGGTTCGTTCGGGGATTTGGACAGGTTCATTTCCTCCCTTGCCGGATGCAGGAATTCCGATGAATTTTTCTCGAAGATCCTGGACCGGCAGGAAAGTCTGTTCAGGGACAGCCGGGAGGACGGCCTTGTCCGGGATGTCATGACGCTGCTCCATCTTTCGGAGGCCGGGCTGACGGAGACCCAGCTGCTTTCCATCACCGGGGCGTCCCGGATCTCGCTTTCTCAGATCCTCGGCATGAACGACATGCATCTTGCCGTAAGGGACGGAAGGGTGACGGAAGCGCACATGATGTTCAGGAATGCCGTCTCCGCAAAATATCTCGCCGACAAGGACTATGAGACAGCCCAGCGGAAAAGGCTCATAAGATACTTCGAAAACAATGAAGATGACGGTCAGAGACTGACGGAACTTCCGTACCAGTACAACAGGATAAAGGACTACGACTCGCTTTACCGGTGCATCTGCACGAAGGAAGTCCTCTCCCGTTTCACGGGAAACGGCAGAAAGGACATTTACGCACGGTACTGGAGAAAACTTGCAGACATCGACCCGAAACGGTACGATATCCTCGGCTGCCTGTACGACCTCCTGGCAGACAGCAAGACAGAGGAGACTGCCGCCTTGCGATATGTCTGGCTGCCCGTATTCTTCAACGATGTCCTGCAGCTGTCGAACATAGCTTCCGTCCACATGAAATCGCCGGAGACTTCCCGGAGGCTGACGGAAGCGATGCTGAAAGTCCTCGAAAACGAACACGGGGACGAATACGAAGAATTCCGGCATTCCGCCGCCGCCAGCTTAGCCTCAGCCGAAAGCCTCAGCCACAACTGGAAGAAGGCCCTCCTGCATTTCCGGCAGATGCTCGAAGAAGACGATGCGGATATGGGCTCAGCCATAGTCAGCAACATCGGGGAAATGTTCCTCTCGATGTACGAGGAGCTGAAAGACGGGAAATATATAGAATACGCCGAAAGCATCCTCAAAGCCGTGATGCAGGCAAGGGAAAGGCGTTATAAAGGGAAACCGTCCGCGGAACTTGCCGTGGCCTATGCCAATTACGGGGCCGCGCTCAATTATGTTTCTTTTGAAAAAAGTACGGAATACAGCCTGAAAAGCATCGCGATGTACAAGTCCGTCGACGGGGCGGACAGCCTTGATGCAGCCATAGAATACAGCAACCTTGCAACCAGGTATTCCCTCATCGAGCCGCAAAAAGCCCTGGATTATGGAGAAGAAGCCATGCGCATATTCAGGGCGTCAGGGGGCGAGGAATCCGTACACACCGTGGAGACACACCTTCTTTTAGGCAAGATCTGCATGAATCTCGGGGACTACGACAGCGCCTGCGGGCATTATGAGGCGGCATCAGTAAGGCCGGAGGCGGCAGAGAACGCCGGGTTAGGGCCTTGCGGCATATACGACCTCCTGTTCAGGGCCTGTTACTTCAGCGGAAGATACGGAGAAGCCGTCCGCACGATGGAAAAAGCCATGGAAATCGCCGGGAATGACAGCCCGGACAATATCCGCAGATGGGCAGATACCGGGAAAGCGTACCTCAAGCTCAAGGACTCCGCCTCCTGCCGCCGCTGCTATGAGAAAGCGATAAGTCTTGCAAGGGAATCGGGAGACCGCGGCGCGGAACTGGACAACTGCTACTACTATTCTATGGCCCTCAATGAAATGGGGAATAGCGTAGAATCGAATGAAATGCTTTCCCTCATCATATCGAAAGCCGGAGAATACGGGCTCGAAGAAAGCAAGGTCGTGGCATACTCGCTCTACAACAGGGCCATGACCGGAATACTTGCCGGAGAAAAGCCTCAGAACGGCATTGCCGACATCGAAAGGGCCATAACCATCCTTGAAAACAGGTACGGCGATGATTTCCGGCTGATCGAAGAGTACCGTAACGGACTGGAGACGGCCTACGCCAAACTTGGCGGGGACAGCCCTGAAGACGGGGACAATGAGATTCCCGAGGCGGAAGAGATGAAGACCTGCCTCGGGGAAGGGAGAGAGGAAATCCTGGATCTTTTTGCCTCCGGGATGTCCGATTTCAGGCGGCATCTGTATCCGTCGGCCGTATATAAGTTCGAAACCGTGCTGAAAAGCATTGCCGGCAGCGGGCTTCTGTCCGCCCAAGGCCTGGCAAAAAGGTATCTTGCCTTTGCGGAAGAACTGATTTTCCGTGCCGGAGAAGGGCAGTACACTGCTGCCGGCATCAGAGAGACATATCTCGCCGCGATAAACGATGCGATGGCGGACAACAACATGGCCCTTGCCCGGAAGACAAGCCACGACTATGCCGAATTCTGCTGGGTTCTCGGTGATTTCCATGCGGCGGAACTCGGCTACTGGGACGAACTTCTGTTCGGATATTACGGACAGGATTTCTATTCGTTCGAATCGGCCAGGGCATTCTACAATCTCGGCCCGGCAATCGAGAAACAGTATGACTCCGACTCCATGGTTTCTCTGATGCTCGCGGTATACAGTCTCAGCTACACCATAAACCTCGATTCCGGAAACAGATCCGAAGAACTGGACGAGGGACTTGAACAAAGTCTCGGATATTATGCCGAAGAAGCCGGGATAGAAGGCCGGTACACGATAAATCCCGGAGAGTCCGTAAAAACACTCATCGGCTATTTGGACACGTCGGATTACAGCCGCAGGTATCTGATGATTATGGCCATGGCTTACTGGATGTTCAAGTACTACTCTGTCGCCGGGGCAAACGACAAGGCGAAAGAACTCGACTTCCGTTGCGAATACGTGCGGGCGGCAATTTGCGAAGGGCAGATCCGGATAGCCAAGGATATGATAGAGAGGGACTACCCCCTGTTCGAGGAATACGGAGACCCGGAACTGCTCGACAGAATTAGGATGCTTCTGTGCGGATACTATGTCCATGTGCATGATACTGATGCGGCATACGAAGTCTGCAGGAAATACGGTATCGACGAACGCCGCGTCGGGGTTCTGGAAGAACCATACTGTCCGTGCACCTGCGCATACCGGGACGGCCGCACGGAAGAAGCGGAAGAGATGGCTGCGGCTCTGATGGAAAAGGACGGGCAGGAGCTGCGGGAAAGCGAATGCTATGATATGGTTCTGTACAACAGCCTTGCCGGCAACAGGTACGAAGCCCGGAAATATGCGGAAATCTGGAAAGGGAAAACGGTCGGATGCGGACGGGAGGATGCGGAACTTTTCCGTCCGGCATACAGAAAAATAGCCGGCATCGCAAATCTTCCGGAATGGAATTAAAGGAACATGAGTCCGACGGATCCATATTGCCCGGAACCGGAGAATTCATCGAACCGACGTTGAAGAAAATGCAGAGAATATGAAAATAGCGGATATAAAAGACATAATCGACGAGACGCTCGACTCGGCGGCACTGCCGGAGGACACGGAGATAAGGGAACTCCTTGCCCGGATGGATGCGGCAAACGGCGACGAACAGGAATGCGCGATGATTGCAGAGGAAATCTGCGGCATAATCAGACGTTCGGACACGGTTCCCTGGAATCTCGGCAGCAACGAGGATCTGCTCCTTGCCCATACGATTTGGGTAAAGGCGGCAAATGACAATGATACATATCTTCTGAAATACGCATTGACAGTACTGCACAACCGCTATATGCTCGGGGATATGCTGGAACAGGGCTTTGCCGCGGAAGAACTGATGAAAATCTTCATCTACTGCAGGGAACATGTCCTCAATCTTCTGGAACTGTTCGCCACGACAGCCGCGGAAGACCCTTTTTACGGCCGTTTTTTAGACAAGGAAGACATGGAACCGGCAGACGGGAACCGGTTATATGCAGAACTCATAAGAGCCGTACTCCCGTCCCTGTCCTGGCTCTTGGAAAATCACCCGGATTATCCATGCTTTATGAAGCCGGAGGATATTGAAGATTTTCAGAATACCGTCTGCGGCGGAGGCGGGGGCGGGAAAGCCTCCCTTCCGAAATTTTCGGCTTTCTGCCGCATGCTGTATGCCGCCCCTTTCCCGTCACTTCGAGCAATGTCATCCCAAGCGTAGTCGATATTATTCATCCTTTGTCGGCAGATTCCTCCGCTCCGGACTTCGTCCTCCGGCCGGGATAACAATAGAGAAGCCTGCAATGGCCATCAGATACGGCAGGTTGACGATCACCTGCCTGTCCTTGAACCTTTCGTTTTCCGGCAGTTCGCAGTAAGGGACAATCAACGGGTGGATACGGTGCACATCGTCCCGCACCGCCCCGTATTTCCAGCCTTCTATGGTGCGCTCCGCATTCCACCTGTGCTTCTCCATCCGCATCAGGACCGACAGCCTGTCCGAATCGAGATCCCCGATGAAATCTTCCGGACCGATTTCCTCCGCCGTTTCGGGCCGCGACCGCACTATACCGTAACCCAAGGTGTTCAGGTATTTCACATAGGCGTCTACCTGGTACCTGTTTGCCCAGCGCATGTTCTCTTCCATTTTCATCCAGGTCATGGCGGCTTCCGCCTTCCTTTCCGCGACCCCGGCGGCATCGCCGGACTTCATGCACCCGTACAGTTCCCGGATGAATCCTTTCCGGACATATTCCTGGTTTACATAGGACGGGATCTCGTCGAGAAGCATGGACTTCGCAATACCCTGCTCCAACATTCCGAACACCTTGACATTCCGGTAGCGGCCCTTGTCATTATGAATTATCCGCCCCATATCGGTCTGCATCTCCTGCCTTATGAGCACCCTCGTTTCGCTCCTGTATATCTCGCCCGGGAGATTCAGCCCGAGGATGATGCTTTCGTCCGGATCGCTTATGCAGACTGCCACGGTAAGCATCTGACGGGGATCGGCGGCCCACTGCACCAGGCTTTCCCGAACCCGGGGACTGCACAGATCCTCGTTCCGGTAAACCACCTTTATGTCATCCACGGCTGTCCCGAGATAAGGGAACAGGGCCATGAAATGCTGTTTCAGCGGTTCCGCATTCCTGTCGATCACGGTTATCACCGTCCTGACACGCTCTCCGCTTTCCCGGGTATCGTCATAATTGGCGTAGTGGCACACTCTCATCGCCTCAAGAAGCAGGGCCTGCCCCATGGCGCCGAAACCTGCGATTACAAGATGCACATACCTGTCCTGCCCGGAGATTCCGCCGTCCGGAGAGAAACGTATCGGGTCATAATCGAGCGGGTCGTACCGGCCTCCTTCATCTTCGGCCGCGGCATAATAGCTCCACAGGCGGCGGGCCCAGTTCTCATACAGGTTGAACGGTCTGAAATAGATGCCCTGCATCTCCGTCCTTCCGGCATCCGACAGAACTATCTTCTGGATTATATTGTAGGATGCTATCCGCTCCGACAACGTGTAGACAGGGAGTTCATGGCCTGCGGCCGCTTTCCCCTTGAGCCTGCCCACGCTGCGCACGCACTGGATATTTTTCGAATCCCTTCCGTAATCGCCCTCTTCGCCGAGGATATACACCTCTTTCGCCCTGTCTATGTTCAGACGGCCAAGCTCCTCTGCGGACTCTATGTTGCCGAAATAAATGTACACATGGCGTTCCTCGTCCCTGTCTAAATTAGCCTGCAGGGTATGGCGCACCTTCTCGCTCTCCTGACTGCTCATAACGAGGATCGGCGCGTCCGGATCGGCCTTGTGCAGTTCCTTGATAAGGCTGACGATGATGTCCCCGCAGCCGATTATCGCATAGTGGTCCCTTATCGACTTGTAATATGCCTTTCCCGTACGCACCGTCTCTACACGCCGCTCGATGATGTTGGAAATGGTAGAGATAAGGACTCCGCCGAGCAGGATGGAGCCAAGCAGGCTGATGATGCCGACGACAAGCCTGTTGCCCCATTTTTCCTGGGAAATCTGGCTTCCGGGATCCACGAAATTGTTGTACAGCACCCACATCTGTTCACCCCAGCCGCCGTCTTCGCTAAGCCCTACACCCAGGAAAGTCACCACGAGCGAGGCTATGACAAGCACACCTGCGATTACCGCCACCAGCAGGGTAAGCTGCCCTTTCAGCCCGCCCGAAATGATCCGGTCTATGAACTCCTGTGAAAAGACTTTCCCTAAATGTACCGAAATCCGCTTCATCGTCAAATTTTTTTTATTTCATATCCCGATTTGAGGATGAATTTAAGGGTCTGGACAGCCGTGTTGCGGTCATATTCCTTTTCAGTTTCCGGCAGTTCGTCGTAAGGCACGAGACAAGGATGATGTTTAAGGGTGTCGTCGCGTCCTTCACCCCACACCCAGCCTTCCGCCATACGGGCGGCAGCCCAGACTTCGTGAACATTCTCTGCCATACGCTCTGAAAGCTCCATGATGTCTTCCGGCAATTCTACGTCATCGGTACGGACCGGTGAAGGGATATAGTTCCTTTTCTTCATATTATATAAAACTTGCTTTATCCTGAACCGGTCTTGTCAATCCCCGGTTTGTCATTCCCTTCCGCAAAAGTAAGATATTTTCCGCATTATTCCCTTATTTCCTCAGGGCGGAAAGGCACTCGTTCGCCTTGGCCAGGGCAGGGATGATGTGGGGGAAGATGTATTCCGTACCGATCTCTTTGTCAAGGCCGAACTTGTGAAGCGACGCCTGCACCTGCGGATTCACTCCGGAAAGGATGACACGGATGCCGCGCTTTTCCGTCCGCCGGACGAAATTGCGCAGGTTCCTGATGCCGGTAGAGTCCATAAAAGACACTTTCCTCATACGTATGATACGCACCGACACATCGGATTTCCGGCCTTCTTCAAGCTCTTCCAGGCGGCTTGCAAGTCCGAAAAAGAACGGCCCGTTTATTTCATAGACCTCCACTCCCGACGGAATGTCCAGATGCTCCGTGTCTTCAAGGCAGGCTGTTTCATCATTCTCCGTAGCCGCCACCCGGTCTTCTGCCAGAACTTCTATGGACGAGGTCTCCATCACCCGTTTCACGAAAAGCACCACAGCCAGCAGCACGCCTACTTCGATGGCAACTGTCAGGTCTACGAACACGGTCAGGAAGAAAGTTATAAGCAGCACTGCCACGTCGGGCCTGTCGGCTTTCAGCAGATAGCGGAATGTCCTCCATTCGCTCATATTGTAAGCTACGACGACTAATATGGCAGCCAGGCAGGACAGCGGGATATACACTGCATACGGCATCAGGAAAAGATAAATCAGCAGCAGGACTATCGCGTGGACGATCCCCGTTACCGGAGATTTCGCACCGTTGTTTATTCCTGCCATTGTCCTGGCCAGCGCTCCGGTAGCCGGAATCCCTCCGAACATCGGGGTCACGATGTTCGCTATCCCCTGCCCTATCAGTTCGGTATTGGAGTCGTGCCTGTGCCCTGTGACTCCGTCGGCCACCATTGCCGCCAAAAGGGATTCGACGGCACACAGTACCGCTATCGTAAATGCCGGAGAGACAAGCCCTTTTATCGTTTCATAGTCAAAATGGGGCGCGACAGGCGAGGGCAGCGGAAGCCCTGCGGCGAGCTCCGGGAATTTCGATCCGATAGTGGCGAATTCCACCCCTGCGAACCTGCTCAGCAGCACGGAGGCGGCCGTCCCGGCTATCAGGGCGATGAGCGACCCCGGGATCTTTTTGCAGAACCGGCCCCAGACGATTATCACTGCAAGGCAGCACACGCTCATAGCCGTTTCCGCCAGGTCGATCGAGCCTATGTTCCTGAAATAGCATATCCATTCGGGGATAAAACCGGAAGGAACAGAAACGTCGAGCCCGAAAAAGTCCTTCATCTGTGTAGAAAAGATGGTCAGGGCTATACCGCTTGTAAATCCGACGACTATCGGATACGGGATAAAACGGAAAATCGTACCCATCCTGCAGAGGCCCATTACGACCAGCATCGCTCCGGCCATAATGGTCGCTATGACGAGCCCCTGTATCCCGTACTGTGCCACAATTCCGGACACTATCACAATGAACGCCCCGGTAGGCCCGCCTATAAGATAGCGCGAGCCTCCGAAAAACGATACGAGAAAACCGGCTATAATCGCCGTTATAAGGCCCTGCTGGGGCGTCACGCCGCTTGCGATACCGAAAGCGATAGCCAGCGGCAGGGCTATGATTCCGACGATGACGCCGGCTGTCAGATCCGAAACGAACGTCGCCGAAGAATAGCGTCCCTTTCTGAACAAGGTTAAGAATTCCGGTTTGAAAATACCTTTGAGATTGATATCCATATAGCGTTTATGAAATGTTTTCTATGGCAGATCCGCGGCGGAGGTAAAGGAGGACGGCCTGTCGGAAACAGCCGTGCCGCGGACTGTGTCGGGCTGCTGCGACATGACGAACTCCACCGATGCGCCGCCGGCGAGGTCATCGTATTTCAGGTAATTGGCTGTCCATGGCCTGCCGTCCAGTCTGACCGACTTTACATAGCGCTTTTCCGCTGCATTGCCTTTCGCATCGATGACCAGGGTCTTTCCGTTCTCGAGTGCGATTTCGGCCCTTTCGAAAAGAGGCGAACCTATGGCATACTCGTCTGAACCCGGGCACACCGGATAAAAGCCGAGAGCGGAGAATACATACCAGGCCGAAGTCTGTCCGTTGTCCTCGTCCCCGCAGTAGCCGTCCGGAGCAGCGCTGTAGAGCCTGTCCATCACTTCCCTTACCCAGAACTGGGTCTTCCACGGCTGCCCTGCATAATCATACAGGTAAATCATATGCTGGGCCGGCTGGTTCCCGTGGGCATAGTTGCCCATATGCGCCACCTGCATTTCCGTAATCTCATGGATTCGGACCCCGTAATACGAATCATCGTACACCGGAGGCACCACGAACACGGAATCGAGCATCCCGCAGAACTCGTCCTCCCCTCCCATAAGGTCGATCAGGCCCTGCACGTCATGGAAAACGGACCAGGTGTAGTGCCAGGAATTCCCCTCGGTGAACGCGTCCCCCCATTTGTACGGGCTGAACGGAGACTGGAAAGTGCCGTCCGTATTCCGCCCGCGCATCAGCCGGGTTTCGGGGTCGAAGACATTCCTGTAGTTCAACGCCCTCGACTCCCATTTGGAGATTTCTTCTTCTGGACGGCCCATCTTCTTGGCTATCTGCAGGATACACCAGTCATTATAGGCATATTCGAGGGTGCGGGCGACATTCTCGTTGATACCGGCATCGTACGGCACATACCCGAGGGTATTGTAGTATTCATGACCGAGACGCCCGGTAGAATTTATTTCAGGATGGACATGCTCCGTACCGTAGACTATCGCGCGGTACAGATCCTCCATGTCACTCTCGCTTACCAGTCCCTTCACATAAGCGTCAGCCACTACGGATGCGGAATTGTTCCCTATCATACAGCCTCTGTGTCCCGGGCTTGCCCATTCCGGAAGGAATTCGTTTTCGCGGGCTATATTGGCCATTCCCTGCTGGATTTCCCTGTTCACGGACGGATAGACAAGATTCAACAGCGGGAAAAGCGCCCTGAACGTGTCCCAGAATCCGGTGTCGGTGTAAAGGTAGCCTTCGCGGACTTCGCCGTTGTACGGGCTGTAATGCAACACCTTGCCGGTCCGGTCTATTTCATAGAATTTTCTCGGGAAAAGCACGCTGCGGTACAGGCAGGAATAGAATGTCCTGTACTGGTCCTCTGTGCCTCCGCTGACCTTTATGCGGCCGAGAACATCGTTCCAGCGGGCCTTGGCCTCGGACTTCACCGCATCGAAGGTCTTTCCCCCGACTTCCAGAAGATTCGTAAACGCCTGGGCTTCCGAAATGAATGACGAGGCGGCCTCCACATTGACGGTCTCGTTCTTCGCAGTTCCGAAACGGATTACGGCTATGGCGTGCTCCCCTTTCAGTTCCGCAGCCTCCAATGCACCCCCTCCGTCTGTCCCGCAGGACTTTTTCAGGGTTTTCCCGTCGTACAGGTCAAAGCCCTCGACCGGCTTGTCGAACCTGACTGCAAACCAGTTCCGGAAATTGTCCGGGACTCCTCCGCTGTTGCGCACAGTGTAGCCTGACACGGTGTTCGTTTCCGGGTCGACCTTCAGATAAGAACCGCAGTCATAGGCATCTATGACTATGCCGGAAGTCCCGCTTTCGGCATAGGTGATCCGGAACCTTGCCGCCCTGTCTGTCGGAGCGAGTTCGACATTGATGTCATGGTCGGCAAGATACACCTGGTAATAGTACGGTTTCGCCGTCTCCGACTTGTGCGAGAACCAGCTTGCGCGGGCATCTTCATCGACTTTGGCGGCGTCCCTGACCGGCATTATCGCGAACTGGCCATAGTCGTTGATCCACGGGGACGGCTGATGTGTCTGCTTGAACCCGCGGATAAGGTGAGCATCATAACGGTAAGTCCAGCCGTCACCCATCTTTCCGGTCTGAGGGGTCCAGAAATTCATCCCCCACGGAAGCGCGGTCGCAGGATAGGTATTACCCGTGGAAAGGGCGAATTCGGAAAGGGTTCCCGTCAGGGTGGTGACATGATCAGCCGGAGAGATTCCGGAAGTCTCGGGCACCCGGGAAGTACAGGCCGACAGGAGCATTGCCGGCAGCAGGAGTCTGACAATCTTTTTCATTGCATTCTATCTGGTTTCATTCATCGGGTGCTATATTATACATAAACTCTCTAAAACGGAAATACTTCCGGAAATATTACACTAAGTACCGCCAGTACGGCCGGAGGGCGACAAGACCCGGGTCGGCCGCAATCTCCAGGGGAAACAGGGAATGAAAAACCGGAAGGAGAAGTAACCCCTTCCGGGAAAATGCGTGTCCGGGCCGGCATCCTGAAGATGATACCCTGCGGCCCGGCCTTGGAATCCTTGGATTTATTTAAGCTTTTTCAGGAGGGAGGTCATGCTGACTTCCCTGTCGATGATGCTGCGCAGGTCTTCGATTTTCACCCTCTCCTGAGCCATGGTGTCGCGGTGGCGGATGGTCACGCAACCGTCTGCAAGAGTGTCATGATCCACGGTCACGCAGAACGGGGTGCCGATGGCGTCCTGACGGCGGTACCTCTTTCCGATGCTGTCCTTCTCGTCGTACTGGCAGTTGAAATCGTATTTCAGATCATCCATAATCTTCTGCGCCACTTCAGGCAGCCCGTCTTTCTTGATGAGAGGGAGTACGGCCACCTTTACCGGAGCCAGCGGAGCTGGAATGCTCAGCACGGTGCGGGTCTCCCCGTTTTCGAGGGTCTCCTCCTTCAGGGAATTCGAGAGGACGGCAAGCACCATCCTGTCCACGCCTATTGAAGTCTCGATGACATACGGGGTGTAGCTCTCCCCGCTCTCCGGATCGTAGTACTGTATTTTCTTTCCGGAAAATTTCTGATGGTTCCCGAGGTCGAAATCGGTTCTCGAATGGATTCCCTCTAATTCCTTGAACCCGAACGGGAAATTGAACTCTATATCCGTAGCCGCATTGGCATAATGGGCAAGCTTCTCATGGTCGTGGAACCGGTAGTTCTGTTCGCCCATTCCGAGAGCCTTGTGCCAGGCCAGACGCGCTTCCTTCCATTTTGCGAACCAGTCGAGTTCCGTACCCGGCTTGATGAAGAACTGCATCTCCATCTGCTCGAACTCCCTCATCCTGAAGATGAACTGACGGGCCACAATCTCGTTCCTGAAAGCCTTTCCTATCTGCGCGATGCCGAAAGGTATCTTCATCCTGCCGGTCTTCTGAACGTTCAGATAGTTCACGAATATGCCCTGGGCCGTCTCCGGACGCAGATAGATCACATTCGTGTCGTCCGAAGTGTTGCCGAGTTGCGTGCTGAACATCAGGTTGAACTGGCGCACGTCCGTCCAGTTCTTCGTCCCGGAAATCGGACATACGATCTCGCAGTCGAGGATGATCTGCCTGAGTTCCGCCAGGTCGTTGGCATTCAGCGCATCCGCCATCCTCTTCTTCACTTCGGAGATCTTTGCGGCATTCCTGAGCACATTGGGATTCGTCTCGCGGAACTTGGCCTCGTCGAAAGCCTCTCCGAACTTCTTCCTTGCCTTCTCGACCTCCTTGTTTATCTTCTCCTCCAATTTGGCGATATAGTCCTCGATGAGCACGTCGGCCCTGTATCTCTTCTTTGAATCCTTGTTGTCGATAAGAGGGTCGTTGAAAGCCCCGACGTGTCCCGATGCCTCCCAGATTTTAGGATGCATGAAGATGCACGAATCGATGCCGACGATGTTCTCGTGCAGTCTCACCATAGCCTCCCACCAGTACCTTTTTATGTTGTTTTTCAGCTCCGAGCCCATCTGGCCGTAGTCATAGACTGCAGCCAGCCCGTCATAAATCTCGCTCGACGGGAAAATGAAACCATACTCCTTGCAATGGGCCACAAGCACCTTGAAAAGTTCGTCCTGAGTCATAATCTATGTTTTTTACAATTTATCTGTCCTGAAGCCTTACGGCAACGCCCTTGCCTCCCCTTTTGCGGAAACAGCCTGCAAAAATAACAATATTCGCAGTAAAATACTATCACTGACCGAAATATTCGGAATAATGCGACCTCAGAGGGTCGGAAATGATTTCCGACAACGGGAGCAGCGCAAAATCCCTTTCCCAAAGACGGGGGTGCGGAATTTCCAGCCGAGGCAATGATATTCCGGCATTTCCGAACAGGAGGATGTCTATATCGATGATTCTCGAACGGTAGATTCTTTTGCCGGAAGAGTCGTATTCAGGATTCCCGCTCCGGCCCATAGCGCTCTCGATGTCCTTGCATATTCTCAGAATGCCGAGGGCAAAATCAGTCTGCGAGATATCCGTCGGTTCGGACAGATCGTACCTGACGGCACAGTTAAGGAATCTGTCCTGCGATTCGAAACCCCATGGCTCGGTTTCGCGGATGGAAGAAAGTGCCGCATAGTGACAGCCGAATGCCCTGTCAAGTCTTTCGATAGCTTCGGAAATGTTCCTCTTCCTGTCTCCGAGATTGGTTCCGAGACCCAAGTATACCTCTACCGTATTCATATTGTCCTAAACCCGGTCACGATGGCGACAGCCTCTGTTTTATCTGCGTTGAACGGCCACCGGCATTATCATAAACGTCAGTCCAGGCCCAGTTCTATCAGCGCTTCTTCCGACATCCTGCTCTTGTCCCACACGGGCTCGAAGACCAGGTCTATTTTCGCGCTTACCACACCTGGAACGTCCTCCACGGCCGTTTTTACCGTATCCACCACATAGTCCGCCATCGGGCAGTTAGGTGCTGTCAGAGTCATCCGTATATACACATTGTGCTCCTCGTCCACCTTCAGCTCGTAAATCAGCCCGAGATCGTAGATATTGACCGGAATCTCCGGGTCATACACCTG
Organism: uncultured Bacteroidales bacterium; assembly: GCA_949295645.1. Lineage (GTDB taxonomy): Bacteria > Bacteroidota > Bacteroidia > Bacteroidales > UBA932 > Cryptobacteroides. Next base: position 22,329 of record CASFLY010000100.1, read on the forward strand.
TCTCAAAGCCATTATTATATCCCTTTCCAATGCCATCATAGCCTCCTTGTCTTCTTCTTTCGGCTTCTTCCTTTTTCTGAACCAGCCTAACATATCTGCAGAAATTATTTAACGCCAGTTCGACGAATTTATTTTGTTCAGAACCAGGGAATTCATCGAACCGTCGTTACGGATTTCTTCGAAATTCTTCGAACTCTCGTTATTTTACCGTCCGGAATGACCAGTTGAGCAACGTTTGCGATTCAGCGATGAACATCGCCATCTTATCCCCCGGGACAGTCATCGACTCGGGTATGAGATCCGTACCGGCATCATGTCCTGCGAACGAAACCACATCCCCGGATCCTGTCATCGCGCTTACCGACACAGAGATGGCACTGCTGAACGTATATGACTCTCCGGTAATCTCAGGGGTTTGCTCCTTTGCCGTGGCCGCGATTTCGACTGAAATATCTTCCGGGGCGACTTCGGCAGGGATGCTGTACTCCCAGACCCCGGGGCCGTCTTTTGACAGAACCACGGTTTTTTCCTCCCCGTCCTCGCCGGTGAAATACATCACATTGGAGAAGAAATCGTAATACGTATCCGACAGGCTGACGGAAATCTTCACGTCATAACGGGCGACTTCCGTTTCCGTTGCTTCCGAAGTCCCGTCGGTCTCACCGGAGTCGCATGAAGCTACCGCCGCCAACGTAGCGGACATCACGGCCAAAAACGGGTACAAACTTTTGAATATTTTCATAATTATTTGATTTTTAATTATTTACAAGTGCTATTTCTTTCAATTTCTGTATCATGGACACCAGACCGTTCGCCCTCGTCGGGGAAAGATTGTCTTTCAGGCCTATCCTCTCGACGACTGAAAAATCCGAAGACAGAATCTCCTGCGGAGTCCTTCCGGAATAAATCCTTACAAGCAGGGATATTATGCCCTTTGTGATGATGGCATCGCTGTCCGCATTGAAGTACAGGCGGCCGTCTTTCAGTTCGAAATCCACCCACACCCTCGACTGGCAGCCCTTTACCAGGCGGTCATCGGTCTTCTTTTCTTCCGGATAGGTTTTCAGGGATTTCCCCAACTCGATAAGGTACTCGTATTTGTCGAGCCACTCATCGAACATGGAGAACTCTTCCACTATCCCGTTTTCTGTTTCAAGCAGCGTCTTTTCTTCCATTATGATTCATTTAACGTCAGTCCGATGTATCGATGCCGAACACGGCAGTTCCGGACCGTCTGATTTCTTCCGATACCCATTGTACTTCAGCGCAGCATTGCAACGGCCTTTCCGAGCGATTTCACGAAGTACTCGGCTTCCTCCATCGTGTTGTACTGCACCAGAGACACCCGCAGCATTCCCGTCACACCGAACCTGTCCATAAGCGGCTCGGCGCACATCTGTCCGGAGCGTACCGCAATACCCATCTTGTCGAGAATCAGGGCCAGGTCTTCGTGATGCACGCCATCTATGCAGAACGAAAACAGAGGTATCTTCTCCCGGAGCCTGTCGGCCGTCCCGAAAAGCCTGAGTCCGCCGAAGTGCGTCAGTTCGTCATAAAGATAGTCTCTGACCGCATCGGCACTCTCGTTAAGCTCCCTGTCTTCCAAAATATCCTTAATCAACGACAAAGCCGGTTTGAAAGTGGCCTGACCTGTAAAGTTCTGCGTACCGGCCTCGAATTTCAAAGGCAGCGGTGCAAAGGTCGTCCCGGAAAAACTTACTGTCCCCACCATCTCTCCGCCGCTCATAAACGGCGGCATGTCTTCAAGAAGCTCCTTTTTTCCGTACAACACTCCTGTTCCCGCTGCGGCATAGACCTTATGCCCGGAAAACACATAGAAATCGCAGTCCGTCTTCCTCACATCCACCCTTTCATGCACTATTCCCTGGGCCCCGTCTATCAGCACTTTCACGCCTTTGGAATGGAATTCCCCGACGATTTCATCTATGGGATTCACTATGCCGAGGACATTCGATATATGCGTCACGGCAGCCAGTTTGGTCCTTGGTGTGCACAGTCCGGCTATTTTTCCTGTCTCCAAATGTCCGGAATCATCTACCGGGAGAACTTTCAGGACAGCTTTTTTCCTCTCGCAGAGCATCTGCCACGGAACGATGTCCGAATGGTGTTCGCTTTCCGTTACGATGATTTCATCCCCCTCGCCGACATATCTTTCACCGAAAGAAAACGCCACGGCATTTATCGATGCCGTCACGCCGGAAGTAAATATTATTTCTTCACGCGAACCGGCATTGATATAATCCTTGACGGATGTCCTGGCCTGCTCGTAAGCCTCCGTAGCTTCATCGGCCAGCCGGTGCACTGCACGGTGTATGTTTGCATTGGCATTTACCGCAAGTCCGGTCCAACAGTCGAGTACACTCTGAGGGCGCTGGACAGTCGCCGCATTGTCGAAATAAACGAGATTCTTCCCGTAAACCTTTTTTCCCAATGTCGGAAATATCTTTCTGAAATCTTCCTGATTCATAATTTTTCTCTGCCCGACGGTTCCTGGCTGTAACGGATTCCTGTCCAAAGAAAGCCCTGTCCGCCGTCGGAATAAATGTCTTGAGCCCGCAAATTTAACAAAAGTAATTGTTCACTGTCTTGGTTTCCGGAAAATTCAGGAAAAATATGATAATTTTGCATCTGATAAAATCACCGGAAAACATGATAGACTACATCAAAGGAAGAATCACGGAACTGAATCCGTCGGAAATGACCGTCGAAACCTACGGAATAGGATATAAAATACTGATATCGCTCCAGACATTTTCCTTTTTCGAGGGCAAGTCCGACGTCACTGTATACATACACCATTATCTGAGAGAAGATGAAGAGCTGTTCTACGGATTCGGGACAAGAGACGAGCGGGAACTGTTCAGACTGCTGATAGGGGTTTCAGGAATCGGCGCAGCTACAGCCCGGATGATGCTTTCTTCCCTTTCGGCTGAAGAAATAAGGAATGCGATCATCGCAGAAGATCTTGTCAGGATAAAAAGCATAAAGGGAATCGGACTTAAAAGTGCCCAGCGACTGATTCTCGAACTCAAGGACAAGATGATAAAAGGAAGCGGAGGAGAGGCAGGAGGAATAATCGGCAAGGCAGACAGCGGTGTAGTAGAGGAAGCTACTACAGCCCTCGTTCTTTTAGGCTTTTCAAAAGCCAATGTCCAGAAAGCCATTTCCTCTGTTCTCAAGGAAAATCCTCAAACCGGCATAGAAGAACTTATCAAATCCGCATTAAAAAAGCTGTAATTTGTTCCACGTGGAACAAATTACAGCTCTCTATTTATAATCCGCCCCGACAAATCTATCTGCCGAAATAGACCAGGAGTACGGAAATGTCCGCAGGCGAAACTCCCGAAATCCTCGATGCCTGGGCAATGGTCTTCGGCGAGTATTTTTTCAGTTTCTGCCGGCACTCTATCGAAAGACTCCGGACTTTGTCGAAATCAAAATTGTCCGGGATCGTCAGGTTTTCCAGCCGCATGATCTTCTCCGCAAGCTTCCTCTCCCTTTCAATATATCCGGCATATTTTATGGCAATTTCCACCGCCTCCAAAATCTCATTCCGGTGATTCTTCTTTAACGAAGAAGCCATACTCTCTGCAGAAAGACCTGCTACAGGATAGTCGGTATTTCCCTTTAGCATATAGACAGCATCCAAGAAAGAATTCACACTCCCCTCTGCACCGAAAGCAAGATTGTCCTTATAAGAACATACGGCAGAAAGCAAGGTCTTATATCCTGCACCGTCTTTCACGAACAGGCTTAAATCCAAATCGGTTTCGCGGTCGATGTCGATGGCTTTTTTCTCCAAAGTTCCACGTGGAACAAAATCCATCATATCGGAAAGCCTGACCTGCGGGCGTGATATCAGATCAGAATACCTCCTTTTGTTTTCGATGGGCGATGTTCCGGCCTTTTCCAAATAGGTATTTACGCATTCGGGTCTGGCACTGGCTTCTTCGAAGAAATCATGAATCCTGTCGACAGCATCGTACTTTCTCATCGTATATTCATATCTCGACTTATCGGCAATCCCCAAAGCATATCCGAGCGGTGTCAGTCTGAAATCCGCATTATCCTGTCTTAAAAGAATCCTGTATTCAGCCCGGGAAGTGAACATCCTGTACGGTTCATCGACACCTTTTGTGATGAGATCGTCTATCAGCACACCTATATAAGCCTGGTCTCGTTTCAGGATAAAAGGATCCTTGCCGGCACATTTCAAATGGGCATTGATTCCTGCCACAAGTCCCTGTGCAGCCGCTTCTTCGTACCCTGTAGTTCCATTCACCTGGCCGGCGAGGAAAAGATTTTCTATAGTCTTCAACTCCAGTGTCGGCTTCAATTGTGTCGGATCGAAATAGTCATACTCCACTGCGTATGCCGGACGATATATCTTAGCCGTCTCCAAACCTTCTATTTGATGCAGAGCATCAAGCTGCACCTGTAAAGGCAGCGAAGATGAGAATCCCTGGAGATAGTACTCATTGGTATTCCGTCCTTCCGGCTCGAGGAAAAGCTGATGCGAATCCTTGTCGGCGAAAGTCCTGATTTTATCTTCTATACTCGGGCAATATCTCGGACCTATTCCTGTAATCATACCGGAAAACAGCGGGGAATCCTTGAAACCCGACCTCAACGTTTCATGTACCTTTTCGTTCGTATGTACAATGAAGCACGGCATTTGGGGGGTTCCGTTCTGGGCCGTGGAGAGGAAAGGCAGATACGAAAACTTCTCTGGAACCTCATCACCCGTCTGCGGCACGAGCCGGGAAGTGTCGACTGAAGATATGTCGATTCTCGGAGGAGTGCCGGTTTTCATCCTTCCTGTTATAAGCCCCATCTCGACAAGACGGGCGGTCAGTCCGTATGACGACATCTCCCCTATCCTTCCGCCCTCGAATTCAGTCCTGCCAATGAAAAGTTTGCCGTCGAGGAAGGTTCCTGCTGTCAGGATAACCGTCTGAGAATTGAAAATTGCCCCGGTTCTCGTACGACAGCCCGTAATTCTCGAACCACGGAAAAGAAAATCTACCGCCGTATCTTGGTAAATATCTAATTTACAATTAGTTTCGAGTAATTTTCTCCAATTTTGGCTGTACACGTTCTTGTCGCATTGCGCGCGGGGACTCCACATCGCGGGACCCTTCGACCTGTTAAGCATACGAAACTGGAGCGTAGAAGCGTCGGTCACTATTCCCATATACCCCCCGAGAGCATCTATCTCTCTGACAATCTGGCCTTTTGCTATACCACCGACAGCCGGATTGCAGGACATTTGTCCGAATTTGTTCATATCCATAGTGACGAGCAGGACAGATGAACCCATCCTCGAAGCCGCCATTGCCGCTTCGCACCCGGCGTGACCGCCACCTATTACTATTACATCGTAATTATTTTGCATACACTCGCCGCTTATCCGTCGTCTACATCAGATCAAAAACCGAGAGATAGTAATTCTCCTTCGACCTCATCGTTCTGATCTCTTCTTCAGTGTGATCGTCGTATCCTATGAGATGCAGAATGCCATGAACGATGACCCTGTGAAGTTCATCCTCGAACTCCGTACCGTATTCTATCGAATTTTCCCTGACAGAATCCACACTTATGAAAAGGTCGCCGGAAATCCTGCCGTTTTCCGAATAGTCGAAAGTGATGATATCGGTAAAATAGTCGTGCTGGAGAAATCTCTGGTTGATATCGAGAATATAATTGTCGGAACAGAAGATGACGGAAATGTCGCCGAGAGTGAAGATTTCGCTTTCGGCAACGAATCTCAGCCAGTTTCTGATCCTTATCCTGTTCTTCAGTCTGAAATCCGTATTCTCGAAATAATAAGATACCATATCCGGACAAATATTTAATCGCGGCAAAATTAAAAACTGTTTTGAAAAATTTCAAAACGTCAAGGATAAAAACAAGAGCGCTAATTCAGATATCCACAAAGTTATAAACAAAAAATTATGAAATAAGAATTATTCTTCATAACTTAGCGGGACTAAAACCGATTATCTAAAAACATCAATAAATGGAAATCAAAAAGACTGAGAAGGCCAATCTTGAAAACAAGAAACTTCTATTCATTGAGATTGGAATGATCATCGCTTTAGCAGCTGTCTATATAGCTTTCGAGTGGCAGACAGAAGAGCAGCAGATCATCGAGCTCGAGGACACTACGCAAGTCATCGAGGTTGAGGAAGTAATCGCCACACAGCAGGATACCCCTCCGCCTCCTCCATCAGCACCTAAGATGCCAGTGCTTTCAGACCAGATCGACATCGTGGACGATGAAATCGTCGTGGACGACAACATGTTCCTGAATCTGGAAGATGACGTAAACATGGGCGTCGAGATTATGGACTATGTAGAGAGTGTCGAAGAAGAAGTTATCGAAGAGGAAGCCATTCCGTTCCAGCTCGTTGAAGAGAAACCGTCATTTATGGGCGGAGATGCCAACGAGTTCTCGAAATGGGTGAACCAGAGATTGGTCTATCCGGAAATAGCCAAGGAAAACGGTGTACAGGGTCGTGTCACCCTCCAGTTCACCGTGGAATCAGACGGAAGGGTCACCAACGTGAAAGTCCTCCGCGGTGTAGACTCCTCGCTCGACCAGGAAGCCGTGAGGGTCGTTTCAAGCTCACCGAGATGGACTCCGGGAAAACAGAGAGACCGCGCCGTCAGGGTAACCTACACGTTCCCGGTTATTTTCCAGCTCAGATAGTCTGAGTCTCACAAAGTCTTAGGAAACCGGCCCGAAACGACTTCGAGGCCGGTTTCTTTATGTTTTCACGTTACTGACGCGACGTATCCGATGATGTGGAATAAACTGTCAACGGACAAAAACTCATGGAATTTTAAGGAGAATGTCCGTAAAAGAATTTTTTTACGAACTTTGCAGGAATAAGATTGACGGAAAGAAATGGAAGAAAGAAAGGAAAAGGCGATATTCGTAGGTGTCATAAAACAGGGAGATGACGAGAGGCAGATTATGGAATACCTCGACGAACTGGAATTCCTTGCGGAAACAGCAGGGGCTGAAGGAGTAAGAAAATTCATTCAAAAGGTAGACAAGCCGGACACACGAACATACATCAGAAGCGGAAAATTAGAGGAAATCAAGGGATTCATAGCCGAAAATGAAATAGATCTCGTCATTTTCGACGACGAACTCACGCCTACCCAGCTGAGAAACATCGAACGCGAACTTGAAATAAGGATACTCGACCGCACGAACCTGATACTCGACATTTTTGCACAAAGGGCTAAGACGGCGTACGCAAAGACACAGGTCGAACTTGCTCAGTACCAGTATCTGCTTCCGCGTCTGACCCGAATGTGGACACACCTCGAAAGGCAGAAAGGCGGTATCGGAATGAGAGGGCCGGGCGAGACACAGATAGAGACCGACCGGCGTATCATTCAGGACAAGATATCAAAACTGAAGGAACAGTTGAAAAAAATAGACAAACAGATGGCTTCGCAAAGAGGAAACAGAGGCTCTTTAGTGCGCATATCGCTTGTAGGCTACACAAATGTGGGAAAAAGCACCCTTATGAACCTGCTTGCGAAAAGCGATGTGTTCGCCGAGAACAAACTGTTCGCCACACTTGACACTACAGTCAGGAAAGTGGTAATAGAAAACGTGCCTTTCCTGCTCAGCGACACCGTAGGATTTATCAGAAAACTCCCTACACAGCTCGTGGAAGCGTTCAAAAGCACATTGGACGAAGTGCGGGAAGCTGACATACTCATGCACGTGGTGGACATCTCGCATCCTAATTTCGAAGACCACATCAGAGTGGTGGAGGAAACCCTTAAGGACATAAACGCCATAAACAAGCCGATTTTCGTCGTTTTCAATAAAATAGATGCCTACAGATACGAAGAGTACGACGAGTTCTCTTTAGAGCCTAAAAAGGCCGTAAACTACACGTTGGAAGAATTCAAGAACAGCTGGATTGCAAAGGAAAACACTCCCTGCATCTTCATCTCGGCAAAAAACAGGATCGGCATAGACAAGCTCCGTGCCGACCTCTATAAAATGGTAGCCGAAATCCACGCCGGCCGCTACCCTTTCGACAATTTCCTGTGGTAATAACTGAAGTAAAAATAAGATTTTTAGGTTATATCCGAAAAAATATCTTATTTTTACAAAAATTTCAGTTATGGACGAAAAACTTAAAATACTAAAGAAATATAATCATTGGGACTCTGAAAAGTTAGATTTCGGATTTCCAAGACCGGAATACACTGAAACAATCAAAGACTATATCGGAAACAGATTGGTAAAAGTATTGACCGGACAACGCCGGACGGGAAAAAGCTACATAATGCGGCAAATAGCAAAGGCTTTGATTTGCAACGGCATCAATCCCCATAATATCATTTTTATAAATCGGGAACTGACGGATTTCGAATTTCTAAAGACTCATAAAGACTTGGAAGAACTCGTCAGGATGTATCTTAATGAATATGCACCAGAAGGAAAAGTTTTCATATTCATTGATGAAATACAGCTTATAGAAGAATGGGAAAAGACTGTAAACTCCTATTCACAAGACTATACTACAGAATACGAAGTGTTCATAAGCGGATCAAATTCCAAAATGTTGTCAGGTGAACTGGCCACACTTCTGTCAGGAAGATATATAGAGTTTAACATATATCCTTTAAGCTATACGGAATACACAAAATTGACTCAATCCGAACAAAAAAAGGAAAGTTTCCTCAACTATATGAATACGGGAGGACTGCCGGAATTGTTTTCCCTACCGGACAAACAGGAAATACGCAGAAATTACATGTCGTCAATAAAAGATTCCATCTTGCTTAAAGACATTATACAAAGATACAAGATCCGAGACCCGAAACTGCTTGATGACATATTTTCGTTCCTTGTAAACAATGCCTCAAATCTGATTTCAGTAAACAGCATTGTAAACTGGTTTAAAGGGAAAAAACGCAAGACAAGTTACGACGCCGTAGCAGCATATATAGGGTATATCGAAGAAGCCTTTCTTATACACAGATGCAACAGATACGACTTAAAAGGAAAGGAAATTCTGGAAGGAAATGCCAAATTCTATATAAATGACCTTTCATACAAAAATTTTCTATATGCCGGATTCGCCTACGGCATAGGCTACAAATTAGAAAACCTGATATACCTTGAACTCAAAAGGAAAGGATATGATGTCTACACCGGGTGTCAGACAGGGAAAGAAATTGATTTTGTAGCCCAAAAGAATGACCGCAGGATATACCTGCAAAGTACATTTTCTTTGACAGACGAACAAACTGCAAGGAGGGAATATGCCGCATTGGAAACAATAAGAGACAACTACGAAAAAATAGTTGTCTCTCTCGATGACTTTACACTGCCGTCAAACAACGGCATCCACCATTGCCGCGCGTGGAAACTACACAATATGTTATAGCGTGGTCAAATAAGCCCCCCTCTTTAGACAATTTTCTGTGGTAAAACGGATTACAGTCTTTGATAGCTGATTTCGTACATACGTGAGACCTGTCCGTCAGGATAGGTCTTGCCCCTTTTTTCAGTAGCGTTTCTTACGAAATCAAAATAATACACAGTACCGTCGATAACCTCGGTACGGCCGTCATAGTCGATTTCGTAAGTATAACTCGTTATAATTTCCGTTCTGTACTTGGGCGCCGTTATGGTTATTTTTACCGGAAGGCCAGCATCATTGAACTCGAATGCAGCCTCTGCCTGGTCATTGTCGATTTGTATGTCGTAATTAATGACTTTATCTGTCTGTCCTTCAGTCACTCTGTCACAATAAAAATCCTGCCACGGCTCCGATACTTCATAGAATGAGCCGTATCCCAAATTTCCCGACCTCTTGTCGGCTATTCCAAGACGCGCCGGGCCATCGGACAGAAGTCCGCTGTCATAAGAATAGCAGAGATAGTCGTTAAGGTCGAGATTGGCATTGTTAGGATAATCAGTGTAATTGTAATGATAGGTTTCTGTCCTGTCTATAATATCATCTTCGTTATAAATACCGTCAGCATTCAAATCTTCCCCTTCCATATGTTGATAGCTATTGACAGTAACCAAATTACCGTCTTCCCACACATAATCCACTCTATATTCCGAATTTTCTTCCTTTGCGGATTCAGAGATGAGATAACCTTCGGAATTATATTTCACCTCACAGTTCATATCGGATTGTCCATCCTGGACATCGATTTCTATAATACTGCCATTGACCCTGTTTTCAGAATCAAGCTGATATATCCACCTGTATTGCTCCTGACCCTCATAGGTGAAAATCCTGTTGACAGAGCCGGAAGCGTATTCCCAAATGACAGTCCCTTCATCTTCACCGTCAGCGCTTAAATTTTCGGAAACCGGCATATATTTTCCGAAAATATCGATGAAATCATACTCATAAGTAAACAGGACAGACATTCCTTCTTCATCTGTAAGACGGACAGATTTGACAAGGTACGCTTCTTCCGAGCCGTCTCCGCCTTCTTCATCGGAGCCGTCCCCCGGCTTTTCCTCGTCCATATTTTCTTCTTTATCGGTCTCGGGGTCAGACAACCCTTCCAGCAAACCGTCACAGGCTGTAAAAAGCATAAAAACAGGAATAAAAAGCAATAATTTTTTCATGTTTATAATTTCTTTAATATTAACAGATTTCTCGACTTCGCTCGAAATGACACAAGGGGAATTCGCTCGAATCGACACTGAGGGAAGCTTGCTCGAATCGACACTGAGGGAAGTTTGCCCGAATTGACACTGAGGGAAGCTTGCTCGAAATGACACAAGAGAAGTTCGCTCGAAATGACAACTGAGGGAGGCTCGTTCGAATTGAAAAAAAATGACACAAAAAGTCTGTCCCGCAATATAAAATGCAGGACAGACTCAAAGATATCATAGAAGTTCAACTGAGTTCGAATAGTCAACAGTCTCCCCCCCCCACGAATATTTCAGCGAAAGAGGCATCAGTCCTTGAACTTAGCGCAGAGGAATTCGCGGTTCAGGCGGGCGATATGCGAAACTGTCACGTGCTTAGGACACTCCATTTCACAGGCGCGGGTATTTGTGCAGGAACCGAAGCCGAGTTCGTCCATTTTGGCCACCATAGCCTTTGCCCTCTTTGCTCCTTCGATCTTGCCCTGAGGCAGAAGGGCGAGCGAACTTACACGCGCTGCCACGAACAGCATTGCCGAACCGTTCTTGCAGGTAGCCACACAGGCACCGCAGCCGATGCAGGCAGCCCCGTCCATACTTTCTTCAGCTGTCTCATGCGAAATAAGGATGGCATTTCCGTCCGGAACACCGCCCGTACCCACTGAAATGAACCCGCCTGCCTGGAGTATTTTGTCGAAAGCCTTGCGGTCCACAACAAGATCCTTGATAACAGGAAAACCCTTGCTTCTCCAAGGCTCGACAGTGATTGTATCCCCGTCCTTGAATTTGCGCATATGCAACTGGCAGGTAGTCACCTCGTCGTCAGGTCCGTGTGCACGGCCGTTTATGTAAAGCGAGCAGGCACCGCATATACCTTCACGGCAGTCATGGTCGAAAGAAACCGGACCGCTGCTCTGGCACCCCCTCTCGACAGCTACCGGATCCATACCCTCGTGTATCAACTGCTCGTTCAGAATATCGAGCATCTCGAGGAAAGAGCTGTCCGGAGATATATTCTTGACCTGATAGGTCTCAAAATGTCCTTTGGACCTGGCGTTTTTCTGACGCCATATTTTTAGTGTAAAATCCATTTCAAATCAGTCTTTATAGTTTCTGGTAGCTATCTTTATATTCTCGTACTTGAGAGGTTCCTTGTGAAGTTCAGGAAGCTCGTTCTCTCCCTTGTATTCCCAGGCAGCCACATACATGAAATTCTTGTCGTCACGGAGCGTTTCCCCGTCCTCGGTCTGCATCTCCTCACGGAAATGTCCTCCGCAGGACTCTTTCCTGTTGAGCGCATCGCGGGCCATCAGTTCTCCGATTTCGAGGAAATCAGCCAGTCTGAGAGCCTTCTCGAGCTCCTGGTTGAAATTATCCTTGTCTCCGGCCACATAGACGTCGGACCAGAATTCCTTGCGAAGCTCCTGAATCAGCTCGATAGCCTTTTTGAGTCCGGCTTCATTTCGGGCCATTCCGACATACTCCCACATAATATGGCCGAGCTTCTTATGCATCTCGTCCACGGTATGCTTTCCCTTGATGGAAAGAAGCCTGTCGATCTTTGCCCTGACAGCCTTCTCGGCCTCTTCGAATTCAGGTGCGTTCGTATCGGTCTTCGGATTCTTGAACTGTGTGGCAAGATAGTCGCCTATGGTATAAGGAAGTATGAAATAACCGTCTGCAAGACCCTGCATCAGGGCTGAAGCACCGAGACGGTTTCCTCCGTGGTCGCTAAAGTTTGCCTCACCTATGGCATAGAGTCCCGGAATGGTAGTCTGAAGGTTATAGTCCACCCAAAGACCTCCCATCGTATAGTGTATGGCCGGATAAATCATCATAGGTTCCTTGTACGGATTCACGGCAGTGATCTTTTCGTACATCTGGAAGAGGTTTCCGTATCTTTCGCGTATCTTGTCTTCTCCCAGGCGTGCGATGGCCGAACTGAAATCGAGGAATACGGCAAGTCCTGTTTCATTCACACCGAAGCCTGCATCGCATCTCTCCTTTGCCGCACGTGAAGCCACGTCACGAGGCACGAGATTTCCGAAAGCCGGATACCTGCGCTCGAGATAGTAGTCCCTGTCTTCTTCAGGAATATCCGTAGGCTTGATTTCATGCTTGCGGAGCTTCATAACGTCTTCCTTTTTCTTTGGCACCCAGATACGTCCGTCGTTCCTCAGAGACTCGGACATAAGGGTCAGCTTGGACTGCTGGTCGCCATGTACAGGGATACACGTAGGATGAATCTGTGCGAAGCAAGGGTTTGCGAAGAACGCCCCTTTCTTATAGCACTGCCATGCCGCCGAACCGTTGCTGTTCATCGCATTGGTGGAAAGGAAATAGGTATTTCCGTATCCTCCGGAAGCAAGCACTACGGCATGTGCGCCGAACCTTTCAATTTCTCCCGTAACAAGATTCCTGGCTATAATACCTTTAGCTTCCCCGTTGATGAGGACTATGTCGAGCATCTCGTGACGAGGATAGCTCTTCACCGTACCTTCAGCTATCTGACGGTTCAAGGCAGCGTATGCCCCGAGAAGAAGCTGCTGTCCAGTCTGGCCGCGGGCATAGAACGTACGGCTTACCTGTGCACCTCCGAACGAACGGTTCGCAAGTAGTCCGCCGTATTCACGGGCAAACGGAACTCCCTGTGCCACACACTGGTCGATAATGTTTCCGCTGACTTCAGCCAGACGGTAGACATTAGCCTCGCGGCTGCGGTAGTCGCCTCCCTTGATGGTCTCGTAGAAAAGACGGTAGACGGAATCATTGTCATTCTGGTAGTTCTTCGCTGCATTTATACCTCCCTGAGCCGCAATGGAATGCGCCCTGCGAGGCGAATCGCTTATACAGAACACCTTTACGTTATAACCGAGCTCACCGAGAGAAGCAGCTGCAGACGCTCCTCCCAGCCCCGTTCCGATGACGATGATTTCGAGTTTCCTTTTGTTGCCCGGATTGACAACTTTCAGCTGAGCTTTATGCTTTGTCCATTTCTCAGACAAAGGACCCTCCGGAATCTTAGAAATTAATTTTTCGGCCATTTTATATCGATTATTGAAATTTCGCCACAATTTTAGTGATTTTTACGCAATTCCGCAATTAAATAACGATTGTTCTGCAAATTACTTCCTGTTATCCGCAAAAGACACACTCCGCGTCATTTCGGGCAAAGTCGGGAAATATCGGTATAACGTTCGAACGAAGTCCTGTAAATATCGAAAAAGCCGGATGAAATTCCGTCGTACTCCCGGAGATAAGCCTCGATGGAAATGCCGCCGTCCCGGAACTTACGGTATATGGATATGAATTTACGGTATATGGAAGCCTCCGCCCTGCGGCAGCAGTCCAAGGTAGACGCTCCGAAAGACGAACCGCCGAGTACATGCGTAAGATCCATGTATTCCGGGTAATTGCTTATTTCAGGAAAACGGAAGACGTAGCGCCTTTTCAGGATGTCCGCAAGGCCGCAGAAGGTGTCCGGAGAAGATGAGGGGTATGACGACATTTCTTCAGGTATATGAGATTCTTCAGAGACCGGAACAGGAACGGTCACCGAGACTGCCGGATAGCCGAGTGCTGCCCAGAAGACGGTTTCGTCCGGATTTCCTCCGCTCGGAACACCTTGCACGACAGCTGCGGCGGACGTGCTTCTGCGTGGAATGAAATCCTGGTCCGGGACTATCCCCGTCGTTTTAGACAGAAATTCTCCGGCATCACGCACCAGGTCTATACCCATTACCTCGTGCCTGTAGGAACGGGAAAGTCTGTCGATGATACCGAGAGGCCCTGCCGAGGCAAGACTGCCCCTGTCTTTCATCTCCCGGAAAACGGCATACGCGGTCTTATACCTTTCCACTCCCTTCCACCGGTCTTTATCTCCCGTTTCAGAGAAATTGGTCACTACCCTGAAGCCGTCCTCTGTCGCATTCACATCGAACTTGCTATATGAAAAATTCCCCGTCTCGTACCAGGCAGCCCCTCCGAAAGCGTCTATGCAGCCGAAATTGGCCTCCACCCCCATAGGCTTGGAGAGCGTGTCAAGAAAATGCTCGAAATCTTCCAGTGTGGCACATATTTCCAAAGCCCTGTACATCAGTCTCCCCTCCCTGTCCATACTTGAAGCCGGCACATCGTCGTTCTTCAGACAGTAGGATGCGGTATTCATCACGGCGAACCCGGCAGTATTCGCACCTATCCATACCTCGCCGCCCTCCGATTCCGAATTCACAAGCCCTGTAAAGGCGTATTTCTCCCCCTTGAAATGCCTGACACTGTTATCAAGACGGTCAGTATCCCTGTTCTTCCACATCAGCGGCCTCCCGTCCTCCGTCACCTTCCCCGAAATTATCACCGCAGTACACGCCTCCGCCCGCTGCCGTCCTACCGTCACTGACAGCAGCATCCAGAATACAATTATTATATAGTATCTTACCATACTCACCATACTCAACTTCAGATAACCTGCGGTTATTTCCACTTACAGCAGATCCCTCGACTTCGCTCGGGATGACTTGGAGCATCATAACAACGTCGTCTCAGAATCACAGTCAGATGACTTGGAGTATCAGAACAACGTCGCCTCAGAATCACAGTCAGATGACTTGGAGTATCAGAACAACGTCGCCTCAGAATCACAGTCAGAAGAAATTCTGTCGATACCGAGATGACTGTAAGCCAGCTCAGTAGCCTCCCTCCCCCGAGGCGTCCTCACAACAAACCCCTCCTTTATAAGAAACGGCTCATAAACCTCCTCGAGAGTCCCCTGCTCCTCCCCTATCGCCGTAGCTATCGTATTCGCCCCCACAGGGCCGCCCTTGAACTTGGTTATTATCGTCCTCAATATTTTATTGTCTACCGAATCCAGCCCGCGCTTGTCGATATTCAGCGCATCGAGCGCATACCTCGCAATCTTCAGGTCGATATGCCCGTCCCCCATCACCTGCGCGAAATCCCGGACTCTCCTCAGAAGCGAATTCGCTATACGCGGTGTCCCACGGCTTCTTAAAGCTATCTCCGTCGCCGCTTCAGCATCTATTCCTACCCCGAGGATTTCGGCACTTCTCTTCACTATCCGCACCAAATCCGCCGTATCATAATACTCCAGGGCGAACTTGATCCCGAAACGCGCCCTCAAAGGCGAAGTCAGCAGGCCGCTCCGTGTGGTCGCCCCCACCAAAGTAAAAGGATTCAGGGAAATCCTCACCGACCTGGCCCCTGGTCCCTTGTCTATCATAATATCTATAACGAAATCCTCCATTGCCGAATACAGGTACTCCTCCACCACGGGAGAAAGCCTGTGTATCTCGTCGATGAACAGCACGTCGCCCTCGTCGAGAGATGTCAGCAGGCCGGCCAGATCGCCAGGCTTGTCGAGCACCGGACCGGACGTCACCTTCAGCCCTGCACCTAGCTCGTTGGCGATAATATGTGCCAGAGTCGTCTTGCCCAAGCCCGGAGGGCCATGAAAAAGTACGTGGTCGAGAGATTCGCCACGCATTTTCGCAGCCTTTACGAAAATCTTCAGGTTAGCTATGATCTTGTCCTGTCCGGTAAAGTCGCCGAGAGCCTGCGGACGTATTATCCTGTCGAATTCCCTGTCCTTCCCCTGGCCGGCGTCGTGCGGATCGAATCTGTCATTCATCATAATCAAAAATTATTTTTACAAATATAGTCTATTTAAGAAAATGATTCTGATGATAATGCTGTGGATATGTTGATAAGTCCGGAATCATATCTTACAATCAATGGTTTACATTAATATTTTATCTACACCTACTGTATTTTCCATCTGTAGAAAACTATGGGAAAGTCACAGGTATTTTTCTTGGAAATTAA
Source organism: uncultured Bacteroidales bacterium (assembly GCA_949295645.1). Lineage (GTDB taxonomy): Bacteria > Bacteroidota > Bacteroidia > Bacteroidales > UBA932 > Cryptobacteroides. The sequence goes on from CASFLY010000100.1 coordinate 38,845, forward strand.
AATTTAATCCCGATTATACGTTTTTTTCGGATTTTATAATTTATTTTTGAATTTGTTTTAACAGCGATATCTACAGTTTTTCTACAGGATTTTGCGGGGTTATAAACAGGTTTTCAACAGGAAAAACGATAAAAATGTTAATAAACGGGAAATCTACATCTCTGCTTCAGGACAAGATAAAGTCATCGGAACGTATTTACTGCTCGGGACTCTTCCTGTCGGCACGCTGGTTCGTTTTCTCATCCGTAGCCAGTTCCGGCCTGCATCTCATAGTGCTTCCCGACAAGGAATCTGCGGAATATTGTTCTTCCGACCTGTACAATCTCATCGAGGGCGACAGGGTGTTTTTTCTGCCGGATACGGGCAAGAAGATAGAGCGGAGCAACTACAAAGCCTCCCTCGAAGTGCAGAGAACTTCCGCAATAAGCAGTATATTGGGCAGAAAAGACGATGATCTGACCGTCATTGTGTCATACCCGGACGCACTGAATGAAAAAATGCCGTCTGAGGATGAGGTCAACGATTCCGTCATCACATTGAAAAAGGGTGAGGATACGGACTATGACGGACTGTGCCGTAGACTTGCGGAAGAAGGCTTCATAAAGGTGGATTTCGTGTCCGAGCCGGGACAATATGCGGTAAGGGGAGGCCTTATAGACATATTTTCCTATTCTTTCAACAATCCTTTCCGCATTTCGTTTTTCGGAAGCGAAATAGAAAGCATCAGCATATTCAACTGCAACACACAGCTTTCTGAAGACACCGCGGACAGTGTGGATATCTATCCAGAGCTTGTGGCCGGGGAAACTGACGGCGGGAAGCCCGTTTCCGACATTCTTCCTCCGGACACCATAGTATGGCTGGATTCTTCCGATATGTACCGGAACGAATGTTTTTTCCAGGGACTGGACAGGTTCAGACAGGTATATCTCGACACTCCCCTTTCCTGCCAGGATGCTCCCGGCGACTGTCAGGTCAGGTTCGACATAGCTCCCCAGCCCGTATTCAACAAGAATTTCGAACTCCTTGTCGAGGATATAAGGAAAAGGACGGAGGAAGGCTGGAAAGTCTTCATTTACGGAGAAAAGGAATCCCAGGCGGACAGGCTCAGGTCCATATTGTCTCAGTACGGAGGCATTATCCCTTCATTCTGTACGGGAAAAAATATCCACAGCGGTTTCATAGACAACCAGGACAGGATATGCTGCTATTCAGACCATGAGATTTTCGACCGTTTCCACAGGGTGACGATAAGGCGGAGCGTGGAAAAGAGCGAACAGCTTACGATAAACGACCTGACGTCGTTCAATATAGGCGACTATATAGTGCATATAGATCATGGTGTCGGGATATTCGGCGGGCTTGTGCGTATAAAGGATGACAGGGGAAGGATGCACGAAGTGGTGAAACTTCTGTATAAGGATAATGATACCGTACTCGTTTCCGTACACTCCCTCCACAAGATATCAAGGTACAAGTCCAAGGATGCGGAACCTCCCAAGATACACAAGCTCGGCTCCAGGGCCTGGCAGAATCTCAAGACCAATACCAAGAACAAGGTCAAGGACATAGCCAAGGAGCTGATTCAGCTCTATGCCAAAAGAAAGAGTGTCAGGGGCTTTGCCTTTTCTCCGGATTCATACCTGCAGGAGGAGCTGGAGTCTTCCTTTATGTATGAGGACACACCTGATCAGGAGAAAGCCGTGAAGGCCGTCAAGAGGGATATGGAGGCGGACTGCCCTATGGACAGGCTTGTATGCGGCGATGTGGGATTCGGCAAGACGGAAGTGGCCGTACGCGCTGCATTCAAGGCGGTGTCGGACAGCAAGCAGGTCGCGGTCCTGGTCCCTACTACCATACTTGCCCTGCAGCATTACAATACCTTCAAATCGCGTCTCAAGGATTTTCCCTGCAATATCGACTATGTCAGCCGACTGAGGACAGCCAGAGAAGTCTCCGAAATACAGAAAAGACTGAAGTCGGGCAACATCGACATTATAATAGGTACCCATAAATTAATAGGAAAGGGTTTTGAATTCAAGGATCTCGGCCTGCTGGTCATCGATGAGGAGCAGAAGTTCGGCGTGAGCGCGAAGGAAAAGCTGCGCCAGCTGAAAGCCTCCGTGGATACATTGACCCTTACCGCCACTCCGATACCGAGGACCCTGCAGTTTTCTCTTCTCGGGGCACGAGACCTTTCGATTATCAATACTCCCCCGCCCAACAGGATTCCCGTACAGACCGAAATCATGCTGTTCGATTCCGATGAAATCAGACGTATCATCGATTATGAGCTGAACCGTGGAGGACAGATATTTTTCGTTCACAACAGGGTAGAGGAACTCCAGTCGGTATATGATATACTGCACAGGATAGAGCCGGATATGAAAATCTGCGTGGCCCACGGCCAGATGGAGCCCAAAACTCTCGAGAACAAGATTCTTGACTTTATGGAGGGGGATTATGACATGCTCCTGTGTACCACCATAATAGAAAACGGTCTCGACATCCCGAATGCCAACACCATCATTATAAACCAGGCCCAGAACATAGGCCTGAGCGATCTGCACCAGTTGAGAGGCCGTGTCGGGAGATCGAACAAAAGGGCGTTCTGCTACATGATAGTGCCTCCTTTAGTGTCCATTACCGACGATGCCAGAAGGAGACTGAAGGCGATAGAATCGTTTTCAGATCTCGGCAGCGGCTTCAACATTGCCATGCAGGATCTCGATATCCGAGGTGCGGGAAACCTTCTCGGAGCGGAGCAGAGCGGTTTTATTTCGGACATGGGACTCGAAACCTATCAGAAAATACTTGCAGAGGCTATGGAGGAACTCGGTGTGGAGGCCGGATCCACGGCAGGAAGGTCGGACGAATCGTACGTTTCTGACTGTACCATCGAAACCGACCAGCTGGCGCTTATTCCTGACAGCTACATAGACATCACGGCAGAGAAGATAAGGATATACAAGGAGCTTGATTCCATGTCGGATGAGAAGTCGCTCGACAGATACAGGAATATGCTCGAAGACAGGTTCGGAAGGATTCCGGAGGAACTCGACAGGCTTTTCGACATCGTAAGGATAAGGCAGACGGGCCAGAAACTCGGTTTCGAGAAGATTATCATCAAGAACGGTGTCATGATATGTTTTTTCATATCCAATCCTCTGTCCGGATATTACCGTTCCGACAAATTCTCTTCCATACTCCGGAATCTCAGCGCATACCCGCAGATAGAATTGAAACAGAATGACAACAGGCTGCGTATTTTCGTGAAAAACGTCGATTCGCTGTCCACGGCCTTTTCCATATTGAAAAAATTGCAGTAACATAAATTCGCGGTTTGGAGAAACATAAATTCGTCGTACCGACGTCGATACACATATTATGGCAAATCTTGTAATAGATATAGGAAATACGGTACTTAAAGCCGCATGGGCCGAAGGAACAACCATAGGAAAGACTTTCCGTTATCAGGGGGAAAAGCCCGTGGACTTCATACTGTCCCTTACGGCAAGGGAGAGGCCGGAGGTGATGATGGTGGCTTCCGCTGCGGAAATTCCCCTCTACGACGTTCAAAGGCTTGAAGGCGTATGCGACAGGCTTGTCTTCATCGATGACAGAAAAGAGAAGGAAAACCTTCCGGCCTACCTTTCCCCGGACAGGGTGGCCTCGATAATAGCGTCCAGGTACCTGTTCAAGGGAAAAGGCTGTACGATATTCGATTTCGGCACTACCATCACGGTCGACTTCACCGATACGGATGGCGTATACCTCGGAGGAAACATATCGCCAGGCTGCCGTACGAGGTTCAGATCCCTGAACAGATATTCCAAAGGTCTGCCGCTTTTAGACACGCCCGAATCCGTTCTTAAAAAGGGAAATTCGCTTGTTTCATCGATAGAATCGGGCGTTGTATCGGGAATAATTTTTGAAGTGCAGGGATATTTTGCCGAAAACCCCGAAAATATCGCGGTTTTTACCGGAGGGGATGCAATTTATTTTGCAAAACGCGTTAAAAACCCCATCTTTGTAGTTTGTAATTTAGTTTTGATGGGATTAGCTATAGCGGCTGATGAATATGTTAAGGAATAGACCACTTCTCTTGTTTTCTACAATAGCGTGCCTTTTTTCCGCCTGTTTTTCCTTATCGGGTCAGACAAACGGATCTTACGGGGCGTATTCTCCCTATTCCGTTTTCGGACTCGGGGAAATTTCCCGCGAAGGTACGGCTTACAACAAGAGTATGGGAGGGGTAGGTATCGCATCGAACAACAGAAGGTTTCTCAACATAATGAATCCGGCTTCGCTTTCCATACGCGACAGCAGTTCCTTTATGGCCGACTTCGGTATCGTGCAGAAGAATACCCTGTACCGTCAGAATGACCTGAAATCGGGGAATAATACATTCAATATGTATAATTTCGTGATAAGTTTCCCTGTCTACAAGTCTTCTGCGATGATGATAGGCATCACCCCTTTCAGCGATATAGGATATGATATCCGTCAGAAACAGACGAACCAGGACATCATAGGCAACACAGGTAACATAACATACAATACCTATGGAGAGGGCAGCGTCTACCAGCTGTTCATAGGCGGGGGAGTGACATTCTGGAAAAGGCTTTCTTTAGGGGCGGAAGCCATATATTACTTCGGAAACCTCGACAAGGTGTACAACCAGGATTTTACCAATACCTCTTATGCTTCCCTGAAAAGCGGATACGAACTGATGATAAGGGGGATTACAGGGAAATTCGGGGCACAGTACCAGATACCTCTGAAAAACGACATTTCCTTAGTGCTCGGGGCCACGTACAGGATGCGTACCGGGATAAAGGGCATGACCGTCTATTATGAGAACAAGAACACTTCGGAAATAGTCGACACCTTGGTCTATAACGAGATGATCAACGGCAAGGACAACAGCCTGAAGATAGCCGGAGAACTCGGAGTGGGAGTGTCAATCAAAAAGGGGGAACACTGGAGCGCAGAGTTCGATTACATCAGGTCCGACTGGAGAAACTGCGGCATGGAGGGATATGACGGATACAGTGTCAGCGGTGCTTCCACATTCACTTCCAACGCTTCCCAGTCTTTCAGGGCAGGATTCGAGATAGTTCCAAACAGAAACGATATCAGGTATTATCTCAGAAGGTGTGCCTACAGGGTCGGGGCATATTACGAACAGGCATACTACAAGCTCGACGGGAATCAGGTAAATTCAATGGGGCTTACCTTCGGAGTGACGCTGCCTGTGTTCAGATGGTACAACGGACTGACCCTCGGTGTAGATTTGGGACAGAGAGGAAGTTTGAAAACCAATATGGTACGGGAAAGATACATATCCTTTACCGTGGGTTTCAACATATTCGACATCTGGTTCCAGAAACCGAGGTACAATTAGAGTTAAAATTCGGAAACAAACTTATTTTGATATGAAAACAAATATTCTTCTGTTCTTTTCTTTCATTTTTCTTATGGCCGGAACCGGTATGGCTTCAGCCCAGGGAAAATACGGTGCCGACAGTGCCGAATGTATAAAATACCTGTCTTACTATAACGAGTACTACAAGCAGAAAAACTATGCCGACGCCATCCCCAACTGGAGAAAGGCATACAAGCTTTGCCCTCCTACGGCAAACCAGACCATGCTTATAAACGGTACCGCCCTTTACAGGCGTCTTATCAGCGAGAACAGGAACAACGCCATCTATGTGGAGTCCCTTATAGACACTTTGCTTACGCTTCACGACATCAGGGCTGAATATTATCCTAAATATGCCGTTACCGCACGCAACAACAAGGGTCTCGACATGATAAACTATGTCAAGAACGACCCTCAGAGACTGTACGAGGAATTCAAGGTCATAATCGAACAGAATCAGGAGGATGTCAAGCCGCAGATTCTTCTTTTCCAGTTGAATACGGCCTGCCAGCTGTATCAGAACGGTACCGTCCTTCCGGAGGATGTGATGAATGAATACAATAACGTGATGAATCTCCTGGACAGGATGAAACAGACTCCGGACATAGAGAAGATCAGGACTGACTGCGAGAGTATTTTCATCGCCAGCAACGTGGCAAGCTGCGATAACCTTATCGCCCTCTTTACCCCGAGGTACGAAGCGGCTCCGGATTCCCTCCAGCTCGTGTCCAACATAGTAAGGATGCTTTCATCTACGGAAGGGTGTACCGACAACGACCTCTTTATGAATGCTTCCATTTCGATGCACCAGCTCGATCCTTCCTATACTTCGGCATATTTCCTCTACAGGCTTTACTCCAACAAGGGGGATGTGGACAATGCCCTGAAATACATCGAAGAGGCTATTTCATATCCTGAGTCGGACAACGCACTTGATGCCGAATATTACTATGAAGCCGCTGCATTCGCATTCAAGAGTTCAAGGAACTCCAACGCCTTCACCTATGCACTCAAGGCTGTAGAGCTCGATTCCTCGTATGCGGGAAAGGCGTATATGCTTATCGGAACCATCTGGGGTTCACTCGTTTGCCAGGGCAACGAAATAGAGAGAAGGGCACCTTACTGGGTGGCAGTGGATTATCTTACCAAGGCCAAGAACGCCGATGCTTCTCTTGCCGAGGAGGCAAACAAGATGATCGCACAGTACCGTCAGTATTATCCTCAGGCGGCAGAGGCTTTCATGTACGATATCGTGGACGGCGAGTCCTACACGGTTTCCTGCGGAGGCATGCGTGCCGTAACTACTGTCAGGACACAGCAGTAATCTCTACCGGATTTGTCATCAAGGTTGAAATATTCTGGATTCTATGCGGTAACCGGGATTCTTTTCCCGGTCGCCGCTTTCCTTTTATCCTCCTGCAGGAGCGATTTGGGAGTGGCTGAGAAGCTGGACATAAAGGAGACGCCTGTCCAGACCGTGGAGGATATGTTTGTTGTTCAGTCTGAAAACGGCAGGCTTCAGATGAGGATGGAGGCGGATGTGATGGAGCGTTATCAGAACGACTCCATGTCGTACGAACTGTTTCCCGAGGGTCTTTCCGTGTTCGGATATAACGAGGAAGGACTGCTCGAGACGGAAATAGTGGCGGACAACGGCCGTCACGTCAAGTTCGAAAAGAACGACAAGGAGCAGTGGGAGGCCTACGGGAATGTAGTGGTGAAGAATATCATCAACCAGGAGGTGATGGAGACAGACACCCTCTACTGGGACAGGAAGAACGAGAAGATATATACGGACTGTTACGTGAAGATGTACTCTCCCGACGGGTATATGCAGGGCTATGGTATGGAATCGGACCAGAGGGCACGCAATTCCATCATACTCCGGCCTTTCGACAGTTACGGCGTCATTGTAAAGGACAGTACTGAAGTCAGGATAGATTCAGTGAATTTTATAGGCCCTTTTATAAAAAAATAGGCAGAAATTCAATGAAAATTGCTATCTTCGCGCTCCGTAACTTTTTAAGATAAAAATAATTCATTAAAATCTGATAATAAAATGGCTGTTCTTGAAAAAATTCGTGTGAAGTTCGGCATAGTGATTTCAGTCGTGATAGCATTGGCTTTGCTCTCTTTCATTATAGACCCGAACACAATTAGCCAGGTAGCTTCATCCATGTCGGCGAAATACCGTGTAGGAAAGATAGACGGAAATTCGGTGTCATATCAGGACTTCGAAAATGAACTGAACTACCAGAACAGGATTTTCGAGTACATGTACCGCAGGAATGCCAATACCGACCAGGAGATGGATTATGTCAGGAATATGGCGTGGAAGACTTTCGTGGACAGGTATATGTTTCTGGCAAACGCAAGGAAGGCAGGAATCATGGTAGGGGAGTCGGAGCTTGTGGACCTTACTTCAGGCGACATGGCTTCTCAGGTGATGAGGCAGATTTTCGTTGACGAAAACGGTGTGTTCTCTCCAGAAATGGTCGATTCGTATATCAAGAACATGAAGCAGTACGACCAGTCGGGCCAGATGAAGATGTTCTGGGACTATCTGCAGAACACTGTCACTACGGAGCAGTATTATGCCAAGTACAACAGCCTGTTTACGGCCTCCGATTTCACCAATCCTCTGATGATGGCAAATGAAATAGCCGAGAACAACAATTCCGCGGATGTGGAGTTCGTCATGCTTCCTTACGGTTATCAGAGGGATTCCACCATTACCGTATCGGATTCCGAAATCAAGTCCTATTACAAAGAGCACAAACAGCTCTACAGGCAGGAAGCCAGCAGGGATATCGAATATGTGGTGTATGAGGTGAAACCGTCGCAGACCGACATTTCATCTGCAAACGAGCAGGTAGTAAAAGTCTACGATGAATTCGCATCGACGGACAATATGAAGAACTTCCTGATGAAAAATTCCGACAGGCAGTACACCGACGAATGGTACAAAAAAGGCGAACTCAGGACAGTAGTGGCGGAAGCCGATGATTTCGTGTTCGATTCCAAGACGAAAAAAGGAGACGTTTCGGAAGTCATTACGAAAGACAACACCTTCTATGTAGTCAGGGTGATGGATTCCGCTATGGTGCCTGATTCCGTATTCGTACAGGGCGTTCTCCTGCAGGGAGTGCAGACAGACCTTGCGGACAGTCTTCTGAACGTCCTCAAGACAGGGAAGGACAATATCGGAAATGTAGCTTCCCAGTATTCCGCACTCAATGCACCTCAGTCCGGAGAGCCTGGCGACTATGGCTGGATGACCAAGAATACGATGTTCCCGGGGATGGAATCGGTATTTACCGCAAGGACCGGAAATTTCTATATCATCGATACGCAGTACGGCAAGCATATCGTGAAGGTGACCGACAGGACGGAGCCTCTTCAGAAGAGGAAAGTGGCCATTCTCGAAAAGGAAGCCCTTCCGAGCGGAAACACCATCAACGAGTATTATGTACAAGCCAATGAACTGGCCACTAAAGCCGACGGCAAGTACGACAACCTTAAGAAAGTAGTTGAAGAAGAAGGTCTCGCACTTCTTACGAGAAACAATCTCCGCGAGGGCGACGAGAATGTTGGTTCCATCGATGACAGGACAAAGGAAATATCGAAATGGGCCTATGAGGCAAAAGAAGGCAGGGTTTCCAATGTACTGAACATAAACAACGACTACTATGTGGTGGCAGCCTTGAAGAAAATCCACAAAAAAGGCTACACTCCGGTAAATGAAGTCGCCGCCAGCATCAGTTCCATCCTTTACAGCCAGAAACTCGGTGAAAAGAAGGCTGCCGAGGTGGCTGAAAAGATAGCCGGTCTCGATTCTATGCAGGCCATCGCCGATACTCTCGGTACAACGGTCAGCACGAGAGAAGGTGTTGCGTTCTCTTCCTATATGGGTCAAGGACTCGACCCTAAATTCATCGGAGCCGTTTCCGTGGCGGAGGAAGGTGTCATTTCAGGCCCTCTCGCAGGAAACATAGGAGTCTATGTGTACAAGGTGCTTTCACACGATACCGGGGCTTCCTTTACTGAAGACGATGTGAGAAGCAGGGATGCTCAGATGGCTTATTACAGCACTCAGTCGCTCATTCCTGTAATGATGCAGGAGGCTAAGGTGGAGGATAACAGGGCCCGTTTCTATTGATACTGCGGTGATAACCGGCACACAGTTGCGTTGCCGGCGGGATTCAAGAGAGGGAGTTTACGGTAGTAAACCCCCTCTCTTTCATTCTTGGCATTGCACCGGTTCTGCGCTCGGGATGACAGAAAGGGACTCTAAAACAACGTTTTTTCCAGCTGCTTGGGGTGGAAGCTCCGGCGGTGCCAGGGTGTGTAGCCGAATCGGGCTATGGCTTCGATGTGCTCCCTGGTAGGGTAGCCCATATTTCTGTCCCATCCGTATTCAGGATATTCGGATGACAGCTTACGCATAAATTCATCCCTGTATGTCTTGGCCAGTACGGACGCCGCTGCTATCGATGCGTATTTTCCGTCGCCTTTGACCACGCACAGGTACGGTATATTGTCGACAGACTTGAATCTGTTTCCGTCCACAAGGATAAATTCCGGTTTGACAGACAGGGCGCGGATTGCCCTGTGCATACCTTCTATGGAAGCGTTCAGGATGTTCATCCTGTCTATTTCTTCTGCGCTGACGGCCTGTACCGACCAGGCTGTCGCTTCCTTTTCTATTATCTCCCGCAAGGTATTTCTTGCCTTTTCCGACATTTTTTTCGAGTCATTCAGAAGAGGATGCCGGAAATCTTCCGGAAGGATAACGGCTGCGGCATAGACTGGTCCCGCGAGAGGGCCGCGCCCTGCTTCATCGCAGCCTGCCTCTGTCTGTCCCGGGATGTGGCAGGACAGGAGTTCTGATTTTTTCCCCATAGTAGATATAACCTGAGAGTACTCTGCAAAAATAAGGAATAGATTCGGTTTTCCATGGATTCAAATGCGTGGAAAAAGACAATTATATGTGATATTCGGGCGAAAAATATTGTCTAAAAAGAGAAAAAAGTTAAAAAAAGAGAAAAATATGCGCAGTTTTTATGCCTGTTGGCAATAGAATGTTGTTATTGTGTCCGGAAACTTTCAGCTTTGCAGAAGAATGTTGTTTTCCAAAGTAAAGGATGATGCTATGAAAAGATCGGATGAAGAGCTTCAAAGGAAGTTCGAAGTTTTCGGAGAAATGCTTGAAGGCGATGCCGGACGGTATTCGGAAAAAAGTTTTGAAGAGATATGCGGGATTCTCGGCGTAAGGCCCGGCGCCTTCGACAGATTCATTTTTTCCCAGGTGGGCATTACTGGAAAAGAGGTGCTGGAACTGTACCGAAATATTGCTTTTGAGCTATGATTTTATTAGATTTGCAAGGATGACCGCTTTTTTACAGCGTATAAGTAACACAAATTAATAACAGTAGAAATGAAATTTTATTCAACTCAAAACATCCGGAATGTGGTACTGATCGGAAGCACGAGATCAGGTAAAACCACATTATCTGAAGCCATGCTTTACGAAGGTAAAGTCATCGACAGAAGAGGTACGGTGGAAGCCAGGAATACGGTTTCCGACAATTCCGAAATCGAGCAGATGAACCAGAGATCGATTTATGCGACGCCACTGTACGCGGAGTTTATGGACAACAAGTTCAATATAATAGACGCTCCAGGGGCCGACGATTTCATAGGCGGTGCGGTATCGGCGTTCAAAGTGTGCGAGACGGCCATCCTGGTGATAAATGCGCAGCAGGGCGTTGAGGTCGGAACCGAGATCCATTCCCGTTTTGCGGAAAAATACGGCGTTCCTATGATTGTGGCCATAAATCAGCTCGACGGTGAAAAGGCTTCCTGGGAGACGACTCTCGACTCGATGAAGGAGGCGTTCGGAAAGAAGCCGGTGCTGATTCAGTTCCCGGTAAATCCCGGACCGGGCTTCGACGGTTTCATCGATGTCCTGAAGATGAAATATTACCATTTCAAGGACGAGAACGGCACCCGTGAAGATCTGGAGATTCCCGAGCAGTACAAGGCCGAGGCCGAAGAACTCAGGGCTGCCCTGATCGAGAGGGCTGCCGAGTACGACGACACTCTGATGGAGAAGTTTTTCGAAGCCGGCGTCCTGACTGAAGACGAAATCAGGAAGGGCATAGGTATCGGATGCAAGGCAGGGGACGTGCTTCCTGTGTTCTGTCTTTCCGCAAAGAAGGATATCGGAGTGAAACGTCTGATGGAATTTACCATAAAGGTGGCGTCTTCACCTGCCGAAAGGAAGGCGGTGACCAAGTCGGGGGCCGAGATAGAATGCAAACAGGATGCTCCTACGACGCTGTTCATCTACAAAACCGCCATAGAGCAGCATCTCGGAGAGGTGGCATACTTCAAGGTAATGTCCGGCGAACTGACAGAGGGGCAGGATCTCGAGAATCCCGAGACGGGAGACAAGGAAAGGATTACGGCCATCTATGCAGTGGCAGGCAAGAAAAAGGAGAAGGTTACCGACCTTTTTGCCGGAGATATAGGATGTACGGTCAAGCTCAGGGCTGCCAAGACGAATACAACCCTTTCCCAGCCCGGCACGGACATAGCTTACGAACACATCAACTTCCCTCCGTCCAAGTTCCGTACGGCCGTGAAAGCAAAGGAGCAGAAAGACGAGGAAAAGCTCAGCGAGGCTCTCAACAAGATATCCGCAGAGGATCCTACTGTTATTGTGGAATATTCCAAAGAGTTGAAGCAGACCATTCTGAAAGGTCAGGGAGAGCAGCATATCAATATCGTAAAATGGAGGCTTCAGAACGAAAACAAGATCGAAATCGAACTGTTCGCACCGAAGATCTCCTACAGGGAGACCATTACCAAGGTCGCAGCCGCAAGTTACAGGCATAAGAAACAGTCCGGAGGCGCAGGCCAGTTCGGCGAGGTACATCTGCTTGTCTGTCCCGTAGTGGAGGGCGTAGAGGCTACCAACAAATTCAAGATCGACGGAAAGGATCTGGTCCTCAACATCAAAGGCAAGGAATCCTTCGATCTGGAGTGGGGCGGAAAGCTCGAATTCTACAACTGTATAGTCGGCGGCGCCATCGATGCACGCTTTATGCCGGCCATTCTCAAGGGTATTATGGACAAGATGAACGAAGGTCCTCTGACGGGTTCGCTTGCCCGCGACATCAGGGTCTATGTCTATGACGGAAAGATGCACCCGGTGGATTCGAATGAAATCTCGTTCGTACTTGCTGCAAGGAATGCTTTCAAGGAAGCTTTCCGCAACGCCGGCCCTAAGATTATGGAGCCTATCTATAATGTCGAAGTGATGACTCCGAGTGCTTATATGGGAGCCTGTATGTCGGACCTGCAGAACCGCAGGGCCATTATCGAGGGAATGGGTACGGACAGAGGTTTCGATACAATAAAGGCCCGTGTCCCTCTCGCCGAACTGTACAAGTATTCTACGACGCTCAGCTCCCTTACTTCCGGAAGCGCCACGTTTACTATGGAATTCGCCGACTACCAGCCGGTACCGTCAGATGTCCAGGAAAAGCTTCTGAAGGCCTATATGGAGCAGGAAAAAGACGAATAGCGGCCTTTTTCTTCACATTACAAAACAGGGGGTGACTCAAAAGTGAAAGTCATCCCCTTTTTCATTGTTTTTTCGTGAGGTCAACCTCAGTCCTTTGTTCGAATATTCGATTCTCAAAGAGAGATAAAAACTTTTTGGTCACCCCCTAAGGTGTATCAGAATTGATAAAATGCAAGGAATTGAGGGTTGTCACACACCCGAGCGTATCTGTCCGTTTCCAGTGATGATGTATTTGTAGGTATTCAGCTCGGGCAGCGCCATAGGGCCCCGCGCATGCAGTTTCTGGGTACTGATGCCGATTTCCGCCCCGAATCCGAACTGCCCTCCGTCCGTGAAGGCTGTGGAAACATTCGCGTAAACGCAGGCCGCATCCACCTTTTTGAGGAATATTTCCGCTGTCTCCGGATTTTCCGTCACTATGGCTTCGCTGTGTCTTGAAGAATATGCGGCGATATGTGCCAGGGCTTCCTCGAGGCTGTCCACGGTCTTTACCGCCATCTTGTAGTCGAGGAATTCGGTTCCGAAACTGCTCTCGTCGGCGTGTTTCAGAAGCTCAGGCGGATAGTTTTCCTCCAAGGCGGCGTATGCGGCTTCATCGGCGAAAATTGTGACATCTGCATCCTTCACCCCGCTGCAGAGATCCGGCAGGTCGAAAAGACGGTCTTTGTGGATAATCAGGCAGTCGAGTGCGTTGCACACGCTTACGCGCCTTGTTTTGGCGTTCGTGATGATGGCCGCCCCCTTGCCTAAGTCCCCGTCCTTGTCGAAATAGGTATGACAGATGCCCGCCCCGGTCTCGATGACAGGCACCAGGGCATTTTTCCTTACGAAATCTATCAGTCCCTTGCTGCCGCGCGGGATCACGAGGTCGATGTCGCCTGCAGCCTCCAAAAGGGCGGCGGTCGACTCCCTTCCGGCCGGCATAAGGGTGACTGTATTTTCATTGAGTCCGCAAGCGGCCAATGTCGAGCGGATGAGTGACACTATGGCACTGTTCGAGGCGAAAGCATCGCTCCCTCCTTTCAGCACACAGGCATTCCCTGACTTGATACACAGGGAGAAGACGTCGAAACTCACATTGGGCCTGGCCTCATAGATGATTCCGACGACTCCGAACGGTACGCTGACCTTGCGTATCTTCATACCGTTCGGCCTTACGGTTTCGCTGAGTATCTTGCCGACAGGAGAGGGAAGAGCGGCCACGTTCTTCATGTCCGCCGCTATTCCGGCAAGCCTCTGTTCCGAAAGTTTAAGCCTGTCGTACATAGGATTTTCCGGAGACATTTTGGCAAGGTCTTCAGCATTGGCTTTCAGAATTTCCGCCGTATGTTTCCCTATTTCGTCTGCCATTCTTTGCAGAAACTGGCCGATTTTCCTGTCGTCGGTTACCGACAGTTCCGCCGCCGCAGTCCTGGCGGCCAGGAAAATGGTTTTGTAATCGGTATTCATTTTATATATGCACTTTTCTATTCCATATAAAGATAGTCATAATGTACGAGCGGCTTCGCCCCTTTCTGCCCTATGGCCTCTATGGCTCCGGCACTGTCCATAGAAACCTTTCCGATGCCTATCTGCCGGCCGTCAGGGGAAATTATCCTTACGATGTCCCCCTTTTCGAATTCCCCCTCTATTGAGACCACTCCTACCGGCAGAAGGCTCGAAGCCCTGTTCCCGGCAAGTGCCTTCATCGCCCCTTCATTGATGTTTATCCTCCCTTTGGCAAAGCCCTCGGAATGGGCGATCCATTTCTTGACGTGTGAAATAGGCTTGTCCGAAGGAAGGAACCGCGAGCACTTTGCATCTGTCGGAAGACCGCACAAGACCGAAAGTAGGATTCCGGGCTTTTTCCCGTTCGCTATTATTACCTCTATCCCTTCGTCGGCTGCCTTCGACGCGATTCTGTACTTGGTCAGCATCCCTCCGCGTCCGAAAACCGATTTCTCGGAGCCGATATAGGCGGAGATATTGTCTCCGGGCCGGATTTCAGAGATGATTTCCGTATCCGGATTGTCAGGATTCCCGTTGTAGATGCCGTCAACATTGCTCAGTATGACAAGACATCCGGCATTCATCATCGATGCGACCATCCCGGACAGTTCGTCATTGTCGGTAAACATCAGCTCCGTGACGGAAATCGTGTCGTTTTCGTTTATCACCGGAATCACGCCGTTTTCGATCATTACCGTCATACAGTTCATCTGATTCAGATAATGGTCGCGTGTAGACAGGCTTTCCTTTGTGGTAAGAACCTGTCCGCAGATGATACCATGCCTGTTGAAGAGCTCGTAATACCTGTTGATAAGCCGGGCCTGGCCCACGGAAGAGTAGAGCTGGCGGGCGGACACCGAGTCGAGTTTCCTGTCGCATCCGACTACGCTGCGGCCTGAAGCCACGGCCCCCGACGACACTAAAATCACCTCTGTTCCGTACCGGCGCAGTTCCGCTATCTGATCCACAATCCCTTCCATCACGGCGGTATCGAGCCCTGAATCGTTCCCTGCCAGGACGTTGCTGCCGACTTTTACGACTACTCTCTTGAACCTTGTATTCATTATGCCGGTTTTACATACTTTTCAAAAGGCCCTGGAGGACGGCTTCGGAAAACCCGTTGTCTTCCATAGCATTGAGTCCCTTGAATGTGTAGCCGCCCGGAGTGGTGACCTTGTCGATTTCGGTCTGCGGCATGGTACCGTTCGTTTCCAAAAGGGCAAGGGCCCCTTTCATCGTGCTGATGACGATACGCCGGGCTTCTTCAGCTTCGAAACCGATTTGTTCACCTCCCTTTATCGATGCGTCGATGTATTTCAGGGCATATGCGATGCCGCAGGACGCCAGGGATGTCCCGGCAGCCATCATTTCTTCAGGGACGGCGATGACTTCCCCCATAAGGCCGAAAAGGCCTGACACCTCATCGGATATGTCTTCGCTGACACGGCAGGAAGCCATAAAGGTGGTGCTCTTTTTCAGAGCAATAGCGGTGTTCGGGATAATGCGCAGCAGGGCAGGCAATTCATCGCCCTTGCGGGCCATTTCCGTGAGTTCGGCAAAGCTCACACCGGCTACGACGGATGCAATGGTGCAGGTCCCGTAGTCGAGTTTCTGTTTGATTCCGTCTATCACATCCGCTATCTGCCAGGGTTTTACGGCTATGATGACAAGATCCGCCCCCTCGACTGCGGCGGCATTGTCCTGCATGACCGATATGCCGGGATACAGGAATTTCATCCTGTCGAGCGTGGCCTGCGTTCTGGCGGTTACGGTAAGGTTTCCGTGAGGAAAATCCGGATTCCCGTATATGCCGCCGGCTATGGCGCCTCCCATATTTCCCGCACCGATGATGCAGATTCTTTCTATCCTTTTCATTTTATTGTCATTTCAAGCAGATACTTCTTGAAGTCCCCGAAATCTGCGGACATCCTTACGGACTTCTTCTCTCCCTTCATAAACTCCTGAAGTTTAGCCGGGATTGCGATTTCCCTGCCGAGTATGCTGTCCACTGTATCCTTGAATTTTGCAGGATGGGCTGTCTCGAGGAATATGCCGGTTTCGTCAGGCCCGATATTGTCGGAAAGGCCCTGATAACCGCAGGCTCCGTGAGGATCGAGCACATAGCCGTATTTTTCATAAACCGCGGCTATGGTCTCCCTGATGTCTTCGTCAGTGTAGCGGCAGCCGCTGATATCTTTTCGGACGGCTTCTGCAGAACTTCCGTAAAGGTCCATGACGCGGGCGAAATTGCTCGGATCGCCTACGTCCATAGCGTTGGCGATAGTCTGTACCGAAGCCCTCGGTGTATAGATGCCTGTCTGCAGGTATTCCAGGAACACGTCGTTTCTGTTGTTGGCGGCTATGAACCGTTTTACCGGCAGACCCATCTTCCAGGCAATGAGCCCGGCTGTGATGTTTCCGAAATTTCCGCTCGGAACGCAGAACACGACATTTCCCGCTTTTCCGGCCCGTTTCAGCTGTGCGTATGCGTTGAAATAATAGAAGGCCTGCGGAAGGAAACGCGCTACGTTTATCGAGTTTGCCGAAGTCAGCGTCAGCGTCCCGTTCAGTTCCTCATCCATAAAAGCCGACTTCACAAGTCTCTGGCAGTCATCGAAATTGCCTGCTATTTCCAGGGCGGTGATGGTCCGGCCCAGGGTGGTGAACTGTTTTTCCTGAATTTCGCTCACCTTTCCCTCGGGGTAGAGCACGACTACGTCTATACCGTCGACTCCGAGAAAACCGTTTGCCACGGCACTTCCCGTATCGCCGGAGGTCGCCACTATTACAGTCACCTTTTTACGGCTTTCTTCCCGACCGATGAAATACGACAGCATACGGGCCATAAAACGGCCTCCTACATCCTTGAACGCGAGTGTAGGGCCGTGGAAAAGTTCCAATGACCAGATATTGTCGTGGACGTTGACGACAGGGGTGTCGAAACTGAGGGTGTCGCAGACTATTTTCTTCAGGTCATCGGAAGGAATGTCTTCTCCGAAAAAGGCTGTTGCTACTGCCGTCGCAATGTCGTGGAAGTCCATTTCACCGATATTCCTGAAAAATTCTTCAGGGAGGCGGACGATTTTTTCCGGCATGTAGAGCCCTTTGTCAGGGGCGAGGCCTTTTTTTACGGCTTCGGCCAGTGTTGCAGGTGCGGCTTTATGGTTTGTGCTATAGTATTTCATTTTTCATTTGTTTTATTATAAAAAGATGTCTCGACTGCGCTTCGCTCGACATGACTCCAGGGTTCTGTCGGGAGACGGTGACGGCGAGCACCGTTGACCCCGCCAGGGGTTGTATTCCAGTGTGAGCGGCACCGTCTCGAAGCGCTGTTGGATGATATTAAGCAGTTATGCGTTACTGAGGAAAAGTTCTATGAACTTTCTTCCGGCAATGAGACCGTAGCTCCCTTCCTTTGCGGAAAACTCGTCGAACTTAGTCACGCTGTCGCTGCTGCCGTTTGTCCTGTAGATGGTAAACGGAATCGGCTTGGCGGTGTGGGTCCGGATGGCGCAAGGGGTAGGGTGATCCGGAAGCACTGCGATCGAGACGTCCTCGTCCCAGGTCCTGATCTCGTTCAGTATCGGGCGGATGATCCTGTCGTTCAGATAGCGGATGGTCAGGATTTTAAGTTCCGGATCCCCGTCGTGGCCGGCTTCGTCGCTGGCTTCCAGGTGCAGGAATACGAAATCCTCGTTCTTCAGGGCCTCTATGGCTGCTGCCGCCTTGCCTTCATAATTCGTGTCGTAGAGTCCTGTCGCTCCATCCACATCTATGGATTTCAGTCCGGCGTACACTCCTATCCCCTTTATCAGATCCACGGCCGAGATGACAGAGCCGCTTTTTATTTCCGGGAACTGCTCGGAAAGGGTCTGCATCTTGGGACGGTACCCCGGCGACCAGGGCCAGATGCTGTTTGCGATGTCCTTGCCGGCCTTTGCCCTGGCGATATTGACGGGATGCTTTGGGAGGAGCTCCATGGATTTGAGGGTCAGCTCATTCAGCCTGTCGGCCGTGGCCTTGGCTCCTTCATTTTCCGGCTTTATGAGATGCTTCCTGAAGTCATCCCCGATGACATCGTGCGGAGGGGTGCAGCTGATGTGTTTGTCTCCGCCTTTCATCTTGAGGAGATGTCTGTATGAGACTCCGGGGAAGAAGTCAACGTCTTTTCCGCCCAATTCTTCCTGAAGATAACCGATAAGCTGCGCTGCCTCTTCCGTGCTGATCTGCCCTCCGGAATGGTTCTTTATCCTTCCGTTTTCGATGGTGATAAGGTTGCAGCGCATGGCCATTTCCCCGTCCCCGATGGGAACGCCCATACTGGCGGCTTCAAGCGAGCCGCGGCCTTCGAATACTTTTGGAAGGTCATATCCGAGAATGGCCAGGTTCGCGATTTCGCTTCCAGGAGAGAAGCCCTGTGGGATGGTGTCGAGCAGGCCGTTCCGTCCATGAGCCGCCAGCCAGTCCATTTCCGGTTTTTCGGCAGCCTGCAACGGAGTTTTTCCGCCCAAAGACGGAATCGGCTCGTCGGCCATTCCGTCGCCTAATACTATTATATACTTCATAAATTTTTCATTATAAACAGATCCCTCGACTACACTCGGGATGACATAAAGCGAGTGCCGTTACCTGATGTTGGCGATGCTGATGATGTCTGCGAAGACGCCTGCAGCGGTCACGCTTGCTCCTGCCCCGTAGCCCTTTATCTGCATCGGGTATTCCTTGTACCGTTCTGTGGTGATGAGGATGACGTTGTTGCTCCCCGCAAGTTCGTAGAACGGGCTTTCCCGGCTGACTTCCTTCAGGCCCACTTCCGTTTCCCCATTGTCCATCGTGGCGATGAACCTCCAGCATTTGCCTTCGGCAGCCAGCACCTTGCGCCGCCTTTCGAAGTCCTCGTCCATTTCCGGTATGGTAGCCCAGAATTCTTCGAGAGAGCCTTTGAAATACTTTTCAGGGATGAAAAGGTTTTTCTTTACATCGCTCTGTTCGACATCGTAGCCGGCTTCCCGCGACAGGATGACAAGTTTTCTTATCACGTCTGTCCCGCTCAGGTCGATGCACGGGTCAGGCTCGGCATAGCCGGCGTCCTTGGCCATCCTGATGGCCTGGCTGAATGTCACATGTTCGTTCATCTCATTGAAGATGAAATTCAGCGTACCGGACACGACAGCCTGGATTTTCAGGATCTTGTCGCCGCTGTTTATGAGGCTGCTGATAGTGTTTATGATAGGCAGTCCGGCTCCGACATTTGTCTCGAACAGGTATTTTACCCCGCGTTTCAGAGCCGTTTCCTTCAGCTCCCTGTATCTTTCGTATTCCGACGAGGCTGCGATCTTGTTTGCGGCCACGACCGAGACATTGTGCTCGAGCAGGCTCTTGTATATTCCTGCCACCTCGGCGCTTGCAGTGCAGTCCACGAATACGGAGTTGAACATGTTCATCGAGAGGATTTCATCCCGGAAAATCTCCGGAGATGACGCCGTCTCGGACCCGTTGAGCCTTTCGTTGCAGGTATTCAGGTCGATACCGTCCCTGTCTATGATGTAATGGCGGGAGTTCGTAATGCCTATCACCTTGATTTGCAGAGACTTTTCTTTCATCAGTTTTTCCTGCTGTCTGCGTATCTGGTCGATAAGGTTGCTGCCGACGAGCCCGTTTCCAGCTAAGAAAAGGTTCAGAACCTGATAGTCGGACAGGAAGAAGGAGTCGTGGATGACGTTCATCGCCTTTTTCAGGCTGTCGAGAGATACTACAAAGGAAATATTGGTCTCGGATGCACCCTGGGCACAGGCAATGACGTTGATGCCGTTTCGTCCGAGAGTCCCGAAAAGTTTTCCGGCAATACCCGGAGTGTGTTTCATGTTTTCTCCGACAATGGCTACGGTCGCAAGGTTCCGTTCCTGTTTGATGCGGTTTATCTCACCCATCCTGATTTCCTGGGCGAACTCTTCGGAAAGAACCTGCACGGCCGTGTCTGCATCGCTGTTTTTCACGCCTATGGAGGTGGTGTTTTCGGATGCTGCCTGGGATACGAGGAACACGCTGATGCCGGATTTTGCCAGCGTCTTGAAAATCCTGTAGTTGACTCCGATGACGCCCACCATTCCGAGGCCCTGGATCGTGATGAGGCAGGTGTCGTTGATGGAGGAGATTCCCTTGATGGCGCGGCTGTGGTCGCTGTTTTCAGGATTCCTCGAGATGAATGTCCCCGGGGAAGACGGGTTGAACGTGTTCTTTATCTTTATCGGGATATTCTTGTGGTATGCCGGGAATATTGTCGGCGGGTAGATGACTTTTGCTCCGAAGTTGCAGAGTTCCATAGCCTCTACGAATGTCAGGTGCTCTATGGTGTAGGCATTGCTGATGATTTTCGGGTCAGCGGTCATAAAGCCGTCCACATCGGTCCAGATTTCGAGGGTGTCGGCGTTCAGGACCGAGGCTATGACGGACGCAGTGTAGTCCGAGCCTCCGCGGCCGAGATTGGTCACATCGCCGTTGGCTGCGTCAGAACTGATGAAGCCAGGGACTATGGAGATATGCGGGAGTTCCGCGAATGTGCGGAGTACGAGTTTTTCGGTCTCGGCGAAATCCACTATGTGTTTGTTGAAATACGGGCGCGTCTTGATGAATTCCCTGGCGTCATAGAGGACGGAGTCCCTTATCGTGCCGTTGACGATGACGGACGACAGCCGTTCGCCGTAGCTGACTATTGCATCCGATGTCTTGGATGACAGATCCTTGATCAGGTAGACGCCTTTGAAGATGTTCGACAGTTCGCCGAGCATCGTTTCAAGCTTTCCCTTGACTTCCGGCAGCTTTTCAGGGATTACGGTATCTTCCGCCTGTCGGAAATGCCTTTCATAGATGGCTTTCAGCTGCGTTTCGTATGTCGGGTCTCCTGCCGCGGCGGTCTTGGATGTCTTTATAAGCTGATCCGTGATGCCGCCGAGTGCGGAAACCACCACTATGATGTCGTCAGTGCAGGATTCGATTACATTTTTAGCCTGGAGGAGGCCTTCGGCCGATCCGACGGAAGTCCCTCCGAATTTCAAAACTCTCATAAATCGTGCTTGTATTAAGTTCGTTTTACTTTCCAAAACAGTGCAATCTACAATTTTACGAAAAAATCCCGTATTTCGGAAATTTTCCAAGAGAAACAATCAATCATACCCCGTCCTTGCGGTAACTGGTGATGGCCCAGGTGACCATGGCGGCGCCGATGACGGAGAGGCCGAGGGTGTCGTACCAGATGTCGGCGGGGCTGCTGCCCTTCAGGAAGACGGCCCTCATGGCATCGGCATAGTAGCGCATCGGGTTGGCGTAGGTGATGGCCTGGGCCCAGTCAGGCATAGAGGCTATCGGGGTGAAGATGCCGCTCATCAGCATGAATATTACGGCGAAAAACCAGATGACGAACATCGCCTGCTGGGCGTTGCTGCTGTAGTTGGAAATCAGAAGGCCGAGACCGGCCATGACAATGATGTCGAGGGTAGTATATAGGTAGAGCCACAAGACATTTCCCCGGCAGACATAGCCGAAGACGGCCCAGGCTATGAGGAGGCAGGCTGTCAGGACGAAAAATGCGATGGCCCAGTACGGAACCATCTTGCAGACGATGAATGCTGTCTTGCTGACAGGTGTCACATTGATCTGTTCGATGGTTCCGGTCTCTTTTTCCGAAACGATGTTCAGTGCCGGCAGAAAGGCGGTAATCATGGTGATGCCAATGACTATCAGGGCGGGAATCATAAACAGTTTGTAGTCCATCCGGCTGTTGAAATAATATTTTTCGGATATGTCTATGACCGGCGCCGGAGACTGCTCCTGGCCGGGATTCCTTTCCTGCATATATTTCCGGACGCAGCTCAGGAGATACTGGGCCCCTATGCTTCCTTTCGAACCGTTGACCGTATTGACCTTTATCCCGACTGGAAAACCTTCCCCCGTTTCCAGATCCTTGTCGAATCCCGCGTCTATCGTGATGATGGCGTCGGCCTTGTTGCGGTCCATAAGCCTCATCGCCTCTTCCGGACTGTCGCATGCGGAGACTAATCTGAAATAGCCTGAAGACGTGCATGTTTCTATGAGCCGTACGGATTCCGCGCTTTTGCAGCCGTCCACGACCGCGAGATTTATGTTGCGTATTTCCATACTGACGGCGAACGGGAACACGAGCATCATCAGTATGGGGAAGGACAGGGCCATCCTCGGCAGCCCCGGGTCCCTGAAAAACTGTTTGAATTCCTTTTCAAGCAAATATTTCCACATAACCTTAACGTCAGTTCAACGAATTTATGTTGTTCAGCACCAGGGAATTCGTCGAACTGTCGTTACGGATTTCGAGAAATCCGGTTGTCTTAAACCCCAGTCGCTGTGGCGACAGCCCCTTATTAAGGGGCGCCACCCCCATTCGCCCCCTCGCTGGGGGCTCGTCGCAGAACTTGTTCTGCTCCTTCAATTGTAGTTATTTAACGTCGGTCAGACGGATGTCCGTTACTGAAGCCTTGTCCTGAAGCTCTTGATGCTCACTGTCAGGAGCACTGCCGCCATCCCAGAGAGAATGAGCAGTTCCCGGGCTGCAGCAGCGATGCCGTCTCCCTGTATCATCACTTTTTTCACTATGATTATAAACCATTTGGCCGGGATGATGTCGGAAAACCACTGAAGTGCCGCCGGCATGCTTTCGCACGGGAAGATGATGCCGGAAAATATCATCGTCGGCATGGTCAGCCCCATTCCCGAGATAAGGAGGGCCGTCCTCTGATTCGGGGAAATTACCGAGATAAGGAGGCCGAGGGCCAATGAGGTAATCACGAAGATAAGGGCGGCGGCGCACAGGAGCAGAAGGCTGCCGTTGACCGGAACTTCCATAACATAGTGCGAGAGCAGGAGGATGGTCGCAAAATTCACGGCGGACAGGACCAGATAAGGAATCATCTTGCTTACGATGATCCATAGCGGCCTGGCAGGGGAGACAAGCAGCAGCTCCAGGGTTCCCGTTTCCTTTTCCCTGACTATCGATACGGCGGTCATCATCGAGCAGATCAGCATCAGTATCAGTCCCATAACCCCGGGTACGAAATTGTAGGAAGATTTCATTGCCGGGTTGTACATCAACTGTACTACCGGTGTCATCGAAGTCTTCCTCTCGCCGGCAAGAGAGACGCCGATGTCGGTCTGCTCTGCCTGGATGACGCCACGGATGTAGTTCGTGATCATCTGTGCGGTATTGGGATCGGAGCCGTCCCCGATAATCCGCACGGAGGCCCTGCCCGAGGCGATGATGTCGCTGCCGAAATTCTGTCCGAAACAGACGGCGGCATCGGCACTGCCGCGGCGGAACACGTCCGTAATTTCTTCAGGGGATGACAGCAACCCCGTGACCCGGAGGTATCTGTTATTGTCTATCCGGTCTGTTGTCTGCCTGACCGCCGGATCCGACAGGTCTCCGCACACGACCACCCTGACGTCATTTACTTCCGTACTTACGGCAAAGCCGAACAGGATGATCTGCACCACTGGCATTACCATAGCTATGAGTATGGTCCTCTTGTCCCTGAATATGTGGCGGAACTCCTTGACGACCGATGCGACGAACTCTTTCATACTATAACGTCGGTTCGACGAATTTATGTTGTTCAGAACCAGGGAATTCG
>CASFLY010000101.1 GCA_949295645.1 uncultured Bacteroidales bacterium
CGTATTTTCCTTTATTCATGTGCCATTCTACGATAGTCTGGCAAAGATAAATTCAAATCGGCGCGCTCGTCCCATCCTTGTAATTACCTATACTTCAATATTTTCAAAGAACTTTTGCGATTTTTTACCGGACACTAATGTTCAAAATGAAAAAAACAATTTTTGCCATGGCTGCAATTCTGATTGCAGGCCTGTTCTCCTCATGCGAAAAGGACAGCGAAACCCCGGAGACTCCGGAGCCGGAAACTTACCGGACACATCTTGCAGGCGACTGGTATGTGACTGACTGGTTCGGATACAGGAACATAACCGACGGAGATATCACCACCGGCGAATTCTATTCTACTCAGTACACGGAAGATGACAATTTCATCATATCTTTCGACGAAGACGGGACAATGACACAGAATCTCACTACAGGAGACATCGTAAGATTCAGTCTTGACTTCGATGACCTTGATTCCGAGGTGCAATTCGGAGAAGACGTTTCCATTTTCGGGAACTTTATTACATCCAGTGGAGAGAATAATTCCGGATTGCTCAGTTTCGAAACCGAAGAGACTCTGAGCATTTACATGGACCTGAAGACAATGACCGCTTCATTTGAATGCAAGAGAAAGCTGTAACGGATTTCCATACATAAAAAGCCTCCCGACTTTGAGTGTGATTCCACTCGGGAACAAGTCAGGAGGCTTTTTCATATTTCCGATGCCGGCTTCCGCCACATGCGGCAATCGTATTCCGTCCGGCTCAGAAATAATTCACGGTCCTCTGTTCGATATCCGAAAGGACGGTATTGGCAAGGCGGCTGACACCGAAACGCAGGAGGCTCCTGTTCAGCCACTCTTTCCCGAGAATGGCGGATACTATCGAATAATAGCAGACGGCGTCCAATGATGTGGAAATGCCGCCGGCAGGCTTGAAGCCCACTTTCCTGCCAGTCTTCTCATAATATTTTGCTATACATTCGCACATCACGTATGCGGCGGCGGGAGTGGCGTTTACGCTCACCTTTCCAGTCGAGGTCTTGATGAAGTCCGCCCCTGACTCCATGGCCAGGAATGAAGCCTCCGCGATGAGTTCATGTTTGAGAAGCAGGCCCGTCTCAAGTATGACCTTGAGCGTCACATTGCGGCCCTGTGATGCAGCGGCAGCATCTATTGTCCGGCGGACAGCCTTTATCTCATTGCCCGCAGCATCAAGGTCTCCTTCCATAAAGGAATTCAGGGCCAGTACTATATCCACCTCGTCAGCTCCGCCGAGAACAGCCAACTCGCACTCCCTCAGCTTCACCTCCAGGAAACTCTGGGAAGACGGGAAGCAGGCGGAAACCACTGTTACATGCACGTCATCACAGGTTTTTACAGCCTTTACCACTGACGCGAAATTGGGATAAACGCAAATAGATGCCGGAAGAGGATAGGCAGGAAACTCTTTTTTGAAACCATTGACCTTTTCCACCAACGCCGTAATGCTCTGCGGAGTATCTTCCGTTTTCAGAGATGTCAGATCTATCATTGAAAGACATTCCTGCAACACCTGCGGAGTCATCACCGTAGGAGCATTAGCCACTATCAGCTCCAATCCATGGTCTATTGCCACCCTGTCGGGGGCATATCCGTATTTCTTCAATAAATTTTCCATATCTATTCCTTTATCTTAGAATCAATTATAATAGTTACAGGTCCGTCGTTCAGCAGGGACACCTTCATGTCGGCACCGAAAATGCCTCTCGCGACAGGCTTTCCGAGATGCTCCCCGAGGATATTGCAGAATCTCTCATACAGGGGCTTCGAAATTTCCTGTCCGGCAGCCCTGACATATGAAGGCCTGTTGCCTTTCGCCGTCGACGCGTAAAGCGTAAACTGGCTGATGCACAATATCTCCCCTCCCGTATCCCTTACGGACAGATTCATCACGCCGTTCTCATCGTCGAATATTCGCAGGGCGCATATTTTCTTAGACATCCACTCAATGTCCCGGTCATTGTCATCCGCCTCGAAGGCCGCAAGCACGAGAAGCCCTGCGGAGACCGATGCCTCATAATCTTCCTCCGGGACACGGACAGACGCGTTTTTCACCCTCTGTATCACCACCCTCATGGCTACCCCCTTATCTGAATCATGAAACCTTCCTCCTCCAGCTGCCTTACGGCCGCACGCATTTCATCCTCGGTGAATTTCACCAAATCCTTCTCGGGAGTCTCCCTGTCGAGAGTATATACCATCACCTCCCTCGGCCTGAGACGTCTCACGATATCCGCCCAGCCGCGCAGATTTCCCTCCGATGCCGTATCGAAGGACGGAGCTCTCAGAAACATGGTCTGGAGGACGAAATTTCCCCCGAACTGCTCCAACCCCTCTATGACGGACTCCAAGTCATACCGCCCGGAAGGCCTGTTTACGATTCCTATTCCGTCCCGCGTCGAAGCGTCGAGCTTCATTATCGGATTGTCCACCTTGCAAAGGGCCTCGAAAACGTCCTTCCTGCACACGGTGGTGGCATTCGACAGGACGGAAACCTTCGCATCCGGGTAAAATTCATCCCGCAGCCTTACGGTTTCGGATATTATGGCCGGAAAATCCGGATTGAGCGTAGGCTCGCCGTGTCCGGAAAAGGTAATGGAATCGATGTGGATTCCCTTTGCGGAGCATTCGGAAAGTTTGGCTCCGAGAGCCGAAGCGACTTCGGATGTTCCCGGCATGGATCTGTCCCCGCGGCCGTCCCTGTTCCAGCCGCATTCACAATAAATACAGTCGAAATTACACAATTTCCCATGCTCGGGCAGCAGGTTGATACCCAGGGAAGCTCCGAGCCTGCGGCTGTGGATAGGACCGAAAACGATATTGTCGAATCTGAGCATAAGCAAAGTGTTAAATGACCCTTTCGGAATAACTGCCGGCTGTCAGGCCGCCGTCCGGCGAAATATTGCAGATCAGGGCGATACCCGGCCTGTATCCCGGAGCCAATGCGCCGAGAGTATCCGCCTTTCCGAGAAATTCGGCCCCGTTGAATGTGGCCCAGCGTATGATTTCCCCGAGCGGGACATCCGGGAACGAACTTGAAATGCAATACATCTCGGCCACCATGTCCAAGGTATCGTTGCTTGACAGGGAATCGGTGCCGAGCGTTATTTTCAGCTCGTTCCTGCGCATCAGGCCTATCGGCGGCAGCATGTCGTGAATGAAGATATTCGACAGCGGGCATACGGCCCACCAGACATTTTCCAGATATTGCAACGCATAATCCAGAGCCTCCTGCGTCAGGCAGACATTGTGGACTAAAAGCACGTGTTCGCGGAACGGCGGCTCATGCACTTCCAGCAGTCTGTCCACGAAATAGCAGAGCGACGGCTTGCCCGTAACCGGAGGCGTGCTCAGATGGCGTCCGTGGTAATTGTCCGCCAAAGGTCCCGTGCCGGAAAACAGGAGGGACTCCTCTTCCGGACTCTCTTCGGAATGATAGGAAAGAAAACCGGCCGCAAGCGCATCCGCGGAAGCGGCGGTGACAAGCTCCGGACTCATGGTATAGCAGGCATGAGGCGTCGGGGCCGCGTCTATTCCGAACGATGCGGCAGCGTCCGCAAGTTTCCGCACGCCGGCCATTATGCCGGGACAGTCCTGCGGCTCCGTTCCGAATACTTCCAGGAATGTCCTCGTGTACATGGGACTCCGGGATTTCATCAGGAAAGTATCATCGCAGTTGCTGATATCGGCCATTGCGGACACCCCGCTATTCCAGAGGGTATCTATCCATTGCGATGCCGCAGCCTTTTTATTTTCTGCCGAGGTGAAATCCCTCAGTTCGTTTATCTGGTCTATGAATCCGGACATCCCCGTTCCCTTGCGGAACTTTCCCCTGAGATGGGAAAGCTCGAGGTGGCAATGCGCATTGACAAAGCCGGGAACTATGATGCCCTTTCTGAAATCCGCCTCCGTCTCCGGGTCCTGGCATTTGCCCACGGCGGTAACGGTCCCATCGTCATCAAACTCCACATAGCCGTTCCTTACCGGCTCCATGTCTTTCCCGTTGTAAACGTACTCTGCTGCTATTCTGTTCATTTCATATCCTTTTTTCTGTCCGGAAGCCCTGCCGGAGGAACGCTGCCGTCCTGAGGGAAATAAACGGATACTTCTGTCGAATCAGGATCGGCCAACGGCTTCAGGTCCAGGATAAAATACTCCTGCCTGTCCCTGAAATATTCCAGGCTGTCCCTCGAAGTCAGGCGCGGGTAACCGTCCTCGAATATCCATATCCTGCCGAAATCGAACTTGATGAGGCTGTCAGGCTGCTGCGATTCCAACGATTTCAGTTTGTTCAGCTCCGCCTTCCGCTCCGCAATCCGCCCGTCGAGGATAATCACGGTCTGCCTCAGAATCCTTGCAAACCTGTCCGGATCCTGAATATAGTAATTCACGCTTGCACGATAGTCATCCGAATCGTAACCGTATTTCCGGAAAACGGACTCATAGACCATCGTCGTGTCCGCCGTCCTGGATGCCTTGTAATTCTGGGCCAGCCACTGGTCGGCCACGAACATGTCGGCATAGATTTCCGCCATCTTGCCCTTAGGGATGACCTTCCCCTCCCTGCCGCAGGCCATGCACAGCAGCATCGCTCCCGTCACTGTCAAAATATGAAATATCCTGCCAATCATAATCCCGGTGTTATCCATCCCTGCGGAAACAAGACAGCCCCGCAGAATCTGGGTCCTACCTGAGCACGGCCCCGAACTCTTTCGAGAACACGTTCACAAGTTTCGTCATTATATTCTCCACATTCTTGTCGGTCAGAGTCTTGTCGGCATCCTGCAATACGAACGACAGGGCATACTGCTTCTTGTTTTCAGGAATCTTGTCGCCCCTGTAGACATCGAACAGAGATACGTTTTTCAGAAGTTTCCTCCCGGTTCTGAATGCGCATTTGTACAGGTCGGCATAAGATACCGACTCGTCCAGTAACAGGGCCAGATCCCGTCTCACCTCCGGATACTTAGGCAGTTCGCTGTATTTTATCCTGTCTCTCCTGACGATTTCGAACATTGCAGGCCAGCTGATTTCGGCCGCATATACCGGCTGCCTGATTCCGAACTGTTTCAGACGTGCCGGAGCTATGGTCCCCATCACGGCCAGAGGCTTCCTGCTGCCGGGCAGCATATAGACCAGTCCCTCCGAAAAGATATCGGCAGGCGCAGGTTCGGAATCCATAGTGTAGATGTCCGCGCCGAAACGGCGGAAAAGCTGCTCGAGATGTCCTTTCAGACAGAAGTAATCGCCCTTCTGCCGGTCGGTATGCCAGAACTTCTCGCCCGGGCCGGAAACCATCATCATAAAGGCGGTGGACTCTTCGTAAGAGTCGAGGGTCTTCCCGTCAGTGTCCGGCCTGAAAGAATAGACGGAACCGTACTCGAAGAGCTTCATATTGACGGTCTGGCGGTTTATGTTGTATGCCACCGTCTCGAGACCGCCGAGCAGAAGGGTCTGGCGCATCACGTTCAGGTCGGAGCTCAACGGGTTGAGTATCCTGACGCACTTCTCCTGAGGGAAGGTCTTCAGCCCGGAATAGTACTCGGCCTTAGTCAGGGAATTGTTCATAATCTCATTGAAGCCGTTTGCCGCCAGAAAATCGGAGATGGTGTTCCTGACCTTTTCAGGCTCTGGTTTTTCCGCCGTATTTACAGACATCCTCACCCCGGCAGGCAGGTCTATGTTGTTGTACCCGTAAATCCTCAGAATCTCCTCCACGACATCGCACTCGCGGTACACGTCGATCATATAGGAAGGTGCAGCCACCTTTGCCCCCTTCACGGCACCGTTCGCGTCATACTCGCGCGACAGGAAGTCGTAATTCAGATTTTCGAGAATGGTCTCTATCACGTCATGGCCTATTTTCTTTCCGGCGAAAGCCTCTATCCTGCCGTAGTCGAGACCGATGACCTTTTTCTCTATCTTTTCAGGACAGATCACCTGCATCTTCCCGACCACGCGGCCGCCGGCCAGAGAACAGATCAGCAGGGCCGCACGTTTGGCGGCATATTCCGCTATCAAAGGATCCGCCCCCCTCTCGTACCTGAAAGAGGCGTCCGTGCTCAGACCATGTCTTCTGGCACTTTTCCTGATCGAGACAGGGTCGAAATAGGCGCTTTCGAGGAAGACGTCCACCGTAGTCTCCGTCACGCCGGAATCCTCCCCGCCGAACACTCCGGCCAGGCACATCGGCTTCTCCGTATCCGCTATCATAAGGTCATTGGCGGACAGGGTGCGCTCCACTCCGTCCAAAGTGACGAACTTCTCGCCCTCCACGGCCCTGCGGACGACGACCTTGCTGCCCTTTATCCTGGAAGCATCGAAAGCGTGCAGCGGCTGCCCGATTTCCATCAGGACAAAATTCGTGATGTCCACGACATTGTTTATCGGCCTCAATCCTATGGAAACCAGCTTCTTGCAAAGCCAGTCAGGAGAAGGACCCACCTTTACCCCGCAAATCGTGGTGCCGGTGTACTTGGGGGCTCCGTCGGGTGCCTGGACATCGATGGTTATCGCACCGTCGATCCTGTCGGACGAGGTGCACACGCCTTCATCCCCTTCCTTGAACGAAGACACGTCCGGAAGTTCCAAGGAACAAGGTATGTTATTGAGTTTCAAGTAAGCATACAGGTCGCGTGCCACTCCGATATGCGAGGCGGCATCCACCCTGTTGGCCGTCAGCCCTATCTCTATCACGGCATCGCTCTCGAGTTTCAGATACTCTTTGGCAGGAGTGCCCGGAACCGCCGAAGGGTCGAGGACCATTATCCCGTCATGCGAAGACCCTATCCCGAGTTCGTCCTCGGCGCATATCATTCCGAAAGATTCCACTCCGCGTATCTTCGACTTCTTTATCTTGAAATTCTCCCCGAGCACAGTTCCTACCGTCGCCAGAAGCACCTTCTGTCCTGCCGCCACATTCGGGGCACCGCAGACTACCTGCAAAGGCTCCCCATCTCCGGTGTCCACCCTGGTGATGTGCAGATGGTCGGAGTCGGGATGGTCATAGCATTCCAGCACTTCCGCCACGACGACTCCGGCAAGTCCTCCCGGGATCTGTTCCACCTCTTCTACCGCATCCACTTCAAGCCCTATCGAAGTCAGGGCTGCGGCTATCTCTTCCGGGCCGAGATCACATTTCAGGTAATCCTTGAGCCAATTGTATGATATCTTCATATATGATAAATTTTATTTCAGATCTTCTTTCGAAAACAGGGAGTTCACGAATTCGCGCTTGTCGAAGACTTTCAGGTCATCCACACCTTCCCCGATGCCTATGAATCTTACCGGAACCTTGAACTGGTCCACGATACCGATGACCACCCCTCCCTTTGCCGTGTCGTCCAGTTTCGTCACGGCCAGCGAAGTCACCTCTGTCGCCCTTGAAAATTCCCGGGCCTGCTGGAAAGCGTTCTGCCCGGTGGAGCCGTCGAGCACAAGCAGTACTTCATGCGGGGCGTCCGGGATCACCTTGCGCATCACGTTACGTATCTTGGTAAGTTCGTTCATAAGGTCCACCCTGTTGTGGAGGCGGCCCGCCGTATCGATAAGGACGACATCCGCATCCTTGGCTACAGCCGATTTTACCGTGTCATAAGCCACGGAAGCCGGATCGGCCCCCATACCCTGCCTGACGATATCCGCCCCGGCCCGTTCGGCCCAGATGGTCAGCTGGTCCACCGCTGCCGCGCGGAACGTGTCCGCAGCACCGAGGACGACCTTCTTGCCCATGGACCTGAGTTTCGAGGCCAGTTTTCCTATGGTAGTCGTCTTTCCGACACCGTTGACCCCCACTACCATTATCACGTAAGGTTTTTTTGAAAAATCGAACGGAGCGGCGCTGTCATCCGCGGTCTCGCTTTCCGACACATTCAGAAGCTTCCCGATTTCGTCGTGCAGCATCTCCGTCAGCTCGTCGAAGGAAACGAACTTGTCCTTCTGGACACGCTCCTCGAGATTGTCGATGATTTTCAGTGTCGTATCGACACCCATATCGGTAGCTATCAATGCCTCCTCTATCGCGTCGAGGGTATCGTCATCGACCTTCGACTTGCCGATTACGGCTCTCGAAATACGCTCGAAAAAACTCTTTTTGGTCTTCTGGACCCCTTTATCGAATATTCCCATTGCAATATCATCCAACAAATTTTCAAAGATAGCGAAAATTTACCGAAATGTATAAATTATCGGACGAGGATACGGATAATCGAACGGGGAGAGTGGCTCAATTTGGCTGGACCACTCTCCCCGTTCGATCGATATCGGAGTTACAGACTACTTCTTAGCGAAGAAATCCTTTACCTTTTCCGCTTCTACAAGCTCTTCCTTGAACATATATGCTCCCGTCTTGGAAGACTTGTCCATACGGATACATTTCACCATTGTCTTAGCGCCTGACTTGGCACTGAAGGTTGCAACTGCTTTCTTTGCCATAATCTATCCCTCTCAATTATTTTATCTCACGGTGAAGAGTCACCTTCTTGAGGTACGGATTATATTTCATACGCTCAAGACGCTGAGTTGTATTCTTCTTGTTCTTGGTAGTGATGTATCTCGACATGCCGGGTACACCGCTCTCCCTCTGTTCAGTGCACTCCAAAATTACCTGCACCCTGTTACCCTTTGCTTTCTTTGCCATAATCCACGCAATTAAACAATGTTGATATATCCTTTCTTCTGTGCAGCTTTCACAGTTGCATCCAAACCGTTCTTCTCAATGTGCTTCATACCCTTGCATGAAACTTTGAGCGTAATGAACCTTTGCTCCTCTTCAGACCAGAACTTCTTAGTCTTCAAATTGATAGCAAAAATACGCTTAGTGCGCTTCTTGGAATGGGAAACATTGTTTCCGACCATTCTCTTTCTACCTGTAACTTGACAAACCTTTGCCATTGTATATAACTTTTATAATTTTCACTGTTAAGGGGCTGCAAATATCGTATAAAAAAACTTAAAAAACAAGCATTCTACACAAATTTGAAAAA
>CASFLY010000102.1 GCA_949295645.1 uncultured Bacteroidales bacterium
AAGACGGGACCATCCCTACAAGGGTGACGCACAATGACACCAAAATCAGCAACATCCTGTTCGATGACAAGGGCAGCGTACTGTGTGTCATCGACCTGGACACCTGTATGAGCAGCACGTCGCTCAATGATTTCGGGGACGCCATCAGATCCTACACCAATACAGGAGCCGAGGATGACAGGAATACCGGGAATGTAGGCATGTCCGCCGAAATGTTCAAGGCCTATACGAAGGGGTACCTGTCGCAGAGGAAGGGCAGCCTGACGGAAGCCGAAATAGAAAACCTGGCATTTTCCGCCAGATACATCACATACGAACAGGTGCTGCGCTTCCTGATGGACTACATCGACGGGGACACCTACTACAAGACGGCGTATCCGGAGCACAACCTCGTCCGGACCCGCGCCCAGTACAAACTGCTCCAGAGTATTGAAAGACAATACGAAGAGATGAAAAAGATTGTAGACGAATATGCAAGATAAGACCGGATATCTGCTCAAGGCGATATTTATATTGTATGT
The DNA here is from genome assembly GCA_949295645.1 of uncultured Bacteroidales bacterium. GTDB lineage: Bacteria > Bacteroidota > Bacteroidia > Bacteroidales > UBA932 > Cryptobacteroides. The sequence goes on from CASFLY010000102.1 coordinate 522, forward strand.
CATAGGCTTATGTTTCTGCTGCTTCTGGGATTTCAGGGGCAGCATTGATTTGAATAACGGACTGTTCGGGGCATACGGCGACAAGGCCGTGCATTTCCTTATGTTCCTGCCGATGCCGCTCATCTCGTATTTCGCTTTTCCCGGAACAAGGGATACCAAAACGAAATTCCGGAAGTTCTGCTTTTCCGTATTCCTTTTGGGGACAGCGGCAGGAGCGGCCATAGAGCTGGTACAGGGATGGACCGGCTACAGGACCAACGACCTGGTGGATCTGGCGGCCGACTGCTGCGGACTTGTTTCCGGCACCGGCATCGTGCTGCTCATAAATACATTCTGCAGGAGGAGACGGGCGTAAGATGAAGAAGATAACGGTATTCGTTTTATGTGCGGCGGCTATGGCGGCACCGCAGTTGTGCCTTGCCGGGAACAGGATAGCGGACGACTTCGCACAGGCTTGCAGAGAGCTCGACTCGCTGATATATGAACGGACTTCCGTAACAGGGGAACTGCAGATAAAAGCCGTTATGAAACGCGGCAGGACCCTCGATTTCTATTTTACGAACTCGCTGAGCGATCTGCCCTGGAAATACGGAGACAGCGAATGGTTCCGGAAGGAACTGGAAAGCAGGTTCCCGGAACAGTACAAAGGATACAGGCTCGGACGGATCAGCAGCCGCGGCGAAAAAATCGAGAATCTGGAAACAGGCAGCCTTCATTCCGGAGGAGAGCCCGTCACTGCATCTTACAGACTGAAGAACCATACGGTTCCCGGCAGGTCGATAGTGGAAAGGTCGGGAGACCAGGCATATCCGGACGGGTTGGACGGGAGGCATATCGCCCTGTGGCAGAGCCACGGACTGTATTACAACAATTCTGAAGGGATATGGAAATGGCAGAGGCCGTGCCTGTTCCAGACGGTGGAGGATCTCTTCACGCAGAGTTTCGTACTGCCGTTCCTCGTCCCTATGCTGGAAAACGCCGGAGCATACGTGTTCCTTCCGAGAGAAAGGGACCTGCAGACCTGCGAAATTATCATCGACAACGATCCGGACTTCAGGACGGACAGCAGTCTTGTCCCGACTGCGGCTGCCGACGGCCGGATGCGTCTTGCCGGAGACTTTTCCGAGACAGGTCCCTGGAAAGACGCCGGAGCGGGGTTTGCGGATGCGAAAATGTACTACGGCGGGACAGACAATCCGTTTACGATGGGCTCCGCACGGATGGCGGACTGCATACCAGGCGGGAAAGATCCGGACAAACTGGCGGAAACCGTCTGGACACCCGACATCCCGAAACGAGGGGAATACGCAGTCTATGTTTCTTACAAAAGCCTGCCCAACAGCACCTCTGCCGCACACTATACTGTCCGCCACCTCGGAGGAACTTCCGAATTCTACGTCGACCAGCGTATGGGAGGCGGGATGTGGATATATCTCGGGACGTTCTGTTTCGCTCCGGGATGCGGCGGGTATGTCGCACTGGACAATGTGGTTCCGTTCGCGGACAAGGGCCGAGGCAGGGTTGTCAGTGCGGATGCCGTGAAAATCGGAGGAGGCTACGGGAATATAGCCAGGGGGATAGAGGGAGATCCGGTCTATCATCCGGTCATTTCCGGTATGCCGCGTTTTACCGAAGGTGCGAGGTACTGGCTGCAATGGTCGGGGGCCGATTCCACCTTGTTCAGCCAGAATGAATCGGAAAACGATTATGCCGATGATTTCATGTGCCGCGGGGACTGGTCGGCGTACCTGAGCGGCGGCTCGAAGATGAATCCGGACCAGGAAGGAAAGAACATACCGATAGACCTGACTTTTGCCCTCCATTCGGATGCCGGGACGACTCCCAACGATTCCACCGTCGGCACTTTGGCCATATACACGCTGAAATCCGAAAACGCAAGAAGGCTTCCTACCGGAGAAGACCGGAGGACAAGCAGGGAATTCGCGGATATGGTGCAGAGCCAGATAGTGGCCGACATCCGTTCCGGATTCGATCCGCAGTGGAACAGGCGCTTCCTTTGGGACAGAGGCTACCGCGAATCACGCACCCCGGCCTCCCCTTCGATGCTTTGCGAACTTTTGTCGCACCAGAATTTCGCCGATATGAAGCTCGGTCTCGACCCGGCGTTCAGGTTTACGGTCTCCCGGGCGATATACAAGGGGATGCTCAAATACCTGAGCAACAGGTACGGCTGCAGCTACGCAGTCCAGCCGCTGCCGGTAAATTCTTTTTCCGTGACCTTTCATCAGGACAGGATAAGGCTGAAATGGAAGGAGACAACCGACAGGGCCGAACCTACGGCGGCAGCATCGGGTTTCATAATACAGACAAGAATAGACGACGGGGTGTTCGATGAAGGTCTGAAAATCGAGGCCGCTTCCGCCGTGATTACGGATGAAGGATGCGGGGCAGGCTCGGATTCGGAAAGGACATTTGCCTGCGAGGTACCGTTCGAACCGGGGCATGTCTACAGTTTCCGGGTCATAGCCTGCAACTCGGGAGGGAGAAGTTTCCCGTCGGAGATTCTCAGCGCAGGCACTCCCCTGCTGCCCGGACACCTGAATCAGGAAACTTCGACCGCCCCGGAGTGCCCCTCGGAAGAAACATTCCGGACGGACAGCTGCATCCTCGTGGTAAACAATTTCGACAGGGTTTCCGCCCCGGCATGGTTCGACGGGGAAGAATATGCTGGCTTCGACAACAGGTCGGACAGCGGAGTCCCGTATATGCGTGAAATAGCATTTACCGGAGAAATGTATCAGAACAGGCGCTGTCTGCCCTGGGAAAGCGACTTCTGTCCCGGTTTCGGAGCCTCCTGGAACAATATGTCGGGAAAGGTCATCGCAGGAAACACCTTCGACTATCCGGCTGTTCACGGAAAGGCCATCATGAATGCTGGCTACCCTTTCTGCTCGTCGAGCGCAAGGGCTTTTGAAGACGACCCCGAAGTCTGCATGGGGAAATGGTGCACCGATCTGATATGCGGCAAACAGGTCACTGTAAAGACAGGTTCCGGCAGGACGGACGACAGATACAGGGTTTTCACCCCCGGCCTTCGCAAAAGGATAGAGGAATATACCGGCAAAGGCGGAAACATACTTGTTTCAGGCGCCTATATCGGGACAGACATCTGGAGCAGCGTCTACCCCGTGGAAGTCGACAGCACTGTCAGAAAAGAAAGTATCGGATTTGCAGAAAAAGTCTTGGGATTCCGTTATGTCACAAGCCATGCCGGACGGACGGGAGACGTGGTGAGCGTACCGGGAAAATTCCATCCAGAAGGTCTGGAAGCCGGAAGGCGCCTCGCTTTCAACAACAGGCCGGACAGCAGGCTCTACAGCGTGGAATCTCCCGACGGAATCACACCGGCAGACACCTGCGGCAGTGTATTCCTGCGGTACTGCGACACGAAAGTCCCCGCAGGGGTATGCACGGATTCCGGGACATACAGGAGCATCTGTATCGGGTTCCCAATCGAAGTCCTGACGGACGAAAACGACATCTCCGGGCTGATGAAGGCAAGTCTGGGATTTCTGAAAGAGCCGGCGACGGCAAATGACGGTCTGAATGAATAAAATCAATGCAAATGAACGGAAGAGAAGCTGAAATAATCGGGCTGATAAAAAAAGAAGTGAAGCCGGCCCTCGGATGCACGGAGCCCATTGCCGTGGCATTGGCTGTGGCAAAAGCCGTGGAAATACTCCGGCAAAACTGCTGCAGACAGGGAGAGTGGAGGCTGACGGCGGATTTTACCATAAATGTGGAAGTAAGCGGGAACATCCTGAAAAACGGCATGGGTGTGGGAATACCCGGTACGGGAATGGTCGGTCTGCACATAGCTTCGGCCCTCGGGGCGGTCTGCGGAAAGCCGAAGTACGGTCTGGAAGTGCTGCATGATCTGAATGCAGAGGCCATAGACAGGGCAAAGGCGATAGTGAAGGAAGGGAAGGTCACCGTGGGCATAGCCGACACCTCCCGCAAACTGTACGTAAAGGCATCGGTAAGCACCGGTGAAGGCCACAGCGCCTCTGCCCTCATCGAGGACGACCACGACAACATCGTGGAAACCTGGTTCGACGACAAGGTGATAGACCGCACCGGCGGCAATGCCGGAGATGCGGAAGACGGAGGGACTAATACATTGGCTTACGGCCTGACGGTAAAGGAAATTCTCGAATTCGCCGGGACCGTGCCCATAGAGGACATCAGGTTCATTCTCGAATCGAGGGAGCTGAATCTGGCTCTGGCGAAAGAGGGCCTCTCGGCCAATTACGGCATGCGGGTAGGCAGGACCATAATGTCCGACAAATTCCGTCCTGTCTTCGGCAATGACTTCCTGAGCTACGCAATGGCCCTTACGGCCGCCGCATCGGATGCACGTATGGCCGGATGCACCCTTCCTGCCATGAGCAATTCCGGAAGCGGCAACCAGGGGATTACGGTGACGATGCCGGTGATAGCATACGGCATAAAATACGGCATCGACGATGACAGACTGGCCCGGGCCTTGGTGCTCAGCCATCTTGTGGCCATCCATATAAAAGGGTATCTCGGAAAGCTTTCCGCCCTTTGCGGATGCGTGATAGCGTCTACCGGGGCATCCTGCGGTATAGTCTGGCTGGAGGGCGGGGATTATCCGCATATCTGTTCGGCCATAAAGAATATGATAGGCAATATTACCGGAATGGTCTGCGACGGGGCCAAGGTCGGCTGTGCGTTGAAGGTGGCTTCCGGAGTGTCGAGCGCAGTGCAGTCGGCGGTACTGGCTCTGGACGGGATATGTATCTCGGAAAGTGAGGGTATTATCGAGAAGGATATCGAGAAGACGATAAGGAATTTGGGGGAGATTGGGTCGAAGGGAATGCAGAGTACTGACAATATGATACTTGATATAATGGTCTGCAAATAGTCCGGTTTGCCGGAACGGGCAAATTACGGCGTTGCCGGCGGATTCGGGCTCGGTCATTTACGGAAGTAAACTCCCGTCGCCCTCACCTTGGGCGCCTTGTACTTTGCCCGTTGCGGCAAACCGGTGCGTCAAGCGGCGGGGCTGGCAGATTATGGCGTTGCCGGCGGGATGACGGCTCGGTCATTTACGGAAGTAAACTCCCGTCGCCCTCACCCTGGCGCCTTGTACTTTGCCCGTTCCGGCAAACCGGTGGAGCAAAGAAAGAACTGGCAAGATGCGGCGTTGGAGGTGGGCAAAACGGTGCGTCAAGGAACTGACGGGGAAAAGAGGAAAACCGGCGAGGTGGAAAATGGAAGGAAAAAACTGGATGAAAATGTATAGGATAATGGCGGCGGCATTGGTGTTCCTGACGGGGACGGGGATGACAGCGGAGGCCTGGCAAGGGACGGACAGTGTGAGGGTGAGGATAGAGTGGCCCGAACTGATCGCCGAGGATGCGATGCCGGAAGAAAACGGGTACACCGTGGCACTGGTCGGGGACATAATGATGGGGACGACTTTTCCCGAAGTCCGGCTGCCGGTCTGCGGAGGTGCAGGGCTTTTCAGGGACTGCAGGGAAATCCTGAGAAATGCGGATGTGGCTGCCGGGAATTTGGAGGGGGTCCTGTGCGAAGGCGGCGAAAGTACGAAAAAGGTCGTGGAAGGGCGCAGTTATGCGTTCAGGATGCCGCCCGAGTATGTCGGGTGGCTTGCCGATGCAGGCTTCGACTTCCTTTCCTTAGCCAACAACCATACGAGGGATTTCGGCCCGGAAGGCATGGAATCCACTATGGCTCTGCTCGACAGCACGGGAATCGGCTATGCCGGTCTGCCGGCCTGTCTCCATGCCCTGAAGACGGTCGGAGGGAAAAGGTTCGGTTTCTGTGCCTTCGGACACAATTCCCATACCCTCAACCACACTGACATGGAAACCGTCGAGCAGGTGCTGAATGCCGTAAAGGATTCCTGCGATATCCTCATCGTATCGTTCCACGGCGGGGCCGAGGGCGCGGAAATGTCGCACCTGCCATACGGAACCGAGACTTATCTCGGTGAAAACAGGGGAAATCCGAGGGAACTCGCACATCTTTGCATCGACCTCGGCGCAGACATCGTATTCGGACACGGGCCGCACGTCACCCGCGCAGTGGAAGTGTACAAAGACCGCTTCATCGCCTACAGCCTCGGGAATTTCTGCACCCCATACGGCATCAACATCAGCGGCATCAACGGCTATGCCCCGCTTGCGGAAATCCGCATAGCCCGAAACGGGCGCTTCAAATCCGGCCGTATCCACTCCTTTATCCAGCATTACGGCATCGGCCCGAGACGCGACCCCTCGTCCATTGTCGCCCGCCACATCGCCCGCCTCACCTCCGAAGACATAGAAAACCCCGCCATCGGCATCTCCGACAGCGGGGAAATGAATTATATCGGCACTACTCGGCCTGGTGGGCAGGGCGGAGAAGGTCGAGGACGACCTTGACAGGGTTGAAAGTCTCGAGAGGGACTTCGACGAAGAGGGTGTTCCAGTCGCTCATGGAGCCGTTCCAGAGACCCGGAAGTTCGAGGGCCTTGAGTTCCCGGCCCTGATAGCTCTTGGAACTGATGAAGCCGGCTTCGTTATCCACGTATTTGAGGAGATCGAAGCTCCCGCCCTTGTAATCGTGAAGACAGCAGACGATGTCTACAGGGTTGAAATGCGTGGCTGCGGCGAGGGCTGCGGCGGCCTGGCTGTCGGACTTGTCGATCTGGGCGCCTTCGAGAATCTGCAGTGATGTCGAGCCGTCCTTTTCGGCTATGATGAAAGGCCCGCCTCCCGGTTCGCCCTGGTTCTTCACCATGCCGCAGACGCGGATAGGCCGGTTCAGCTTTTCGCGAAGGTTCTTTACGCGTGTCTTGCAGTCGCCGGCGTACGGCATACTGATGCAGAGTTCGTTCAGGAGGAAATTCTCGATATCGTTGCAAAGGTTCTGGACCTCCGGGCTCATGTATCTTTCATCGTATCTCTGCGTCAGGCTCGGTATATAAGGAGGAAGGGCCTGCGCCATCCCCTCTCCCGTCACGGCGTCCAGTTCCTTCAGGTAGCCGAAAATCCTGTCCCTCAGTTCCACAGCCTTGCCGAGAAGGACTTTCTTGTATTTCGCCGTCACAGGCAGGAAGCGCTCGTTGGCCACGTTGTCTATGTTCTTTATGGATACGAGTTCCTCGGATATGCCGTTCAGATTGTAGATAAGGGCGCCATGGCCTGCCGGGCGGAACAGGAGCCTGCCATCCTCCGTACGGAAAGGCCGGTTTTGGGCATCGACGGCAATAGTGTCTGTGGCCTTGTCCTGATAAGTGAATGTGATATTGTATCTTACCCCGTACCTCTTCTCGAACTTATCCTTTACTTCCGCGAACGCATCCTCGAAAAGCTGCCTGTGCTCCGGAGAGATGGTCACCACGATATTGGCGGAACCGTCAGGATTCCGCATATAGTTCTGCGCCTCTACAAGATGTTCCGCAAAGGCGGTCCTTACCTCCCCGTCCGGGTATCTGTGGAATTTCAGCACTCCCTTCGGCTTTGCCCCGTAATTCAGTCCGTCTTCCGTCAGTGTCTTCGACAGTATCTTCCGACGGCTTTCGGCCGTATCTTCCGGAGTGCCGAAAAGTTCCCTGTCATAAAAGGCGAAACGTGCGATCTCCGCCACGAACCTTGCCGCAGGAGAGTCTTCCGCTATGTCTTCACCGGCTTTCAGCCTGTCGAGGCCGCTGAACAGATCCTTGAACATGCGTGAAGCCGCACCGGAAGCAGGGACGAACTTGCATTTGCCGGCAATTTCCGCACTGTCGTAATATTCCGCCGCCCTCGCCGCCTCTTCATCGCTCAGGACGCATATGCCTTTGCCCGGCGTGGCAGGGGCCACGATTTTCATCCACGGAAAACCTTTTCTGAACGTTTCCACCTGCGACTGAGCAGATGCCACGGACGAGCCGCGGGACTCGATTTGTCTGATGTCTTCTTTGGTAAACATATTTCACAGTTTCAGTTATGGGAGGCACGGCCTCCCGGTTATCAATTATACAGTCGTTCCATTCCAATCCAGGCTGCAAACGCGTCAATCGATGCAGACTTCCCTGCGGTAACGGTATTCTGAACGCAGCCGTTCGAAATCCCCGGGATTCATCCTGAACATGAAATCATCGGTAAATATAGGATAATTATACTGGAAAACCGACGTGATTTCGCCCTGGTTCTTGCCTTTCAGATCCAGATGCACCGGTGCGTGTTCCTTCTTGTCGTATTCAGGGTAGAATCCGTACAGGGCTTCGATGCCGAAATGCCTGGCCACTGCCTGGACAGATGATGCCGTGCCGTTCAGTTTGCCCTGATAAGAATAGCCTGCGATGTGCGGGGTGGCGATATCCACCTGATCCATCAGGGCGAGGTTGATGTCGGGTTCGTGATTCCAGGTGTCGATGATGACGGGGCCGAGTTTCGGGATCACTTCCATCAGGGCATCCTCGTCCACGATTTCCCCGCGTGCCGCATTTATGAAAAAGGCTCCGGGACGCATCATCTCGAAAAAATGTGCGTCGGCCATATTCCTCGTAGTCCCGTCGAGCGGGGTATGGACAGTGACGATATTCGAGGAAGAAAGCAGGTAATCCAGGGAACAGAAACCTACCGGACCTTCTTTCAGGGCT
>CASFLY010000103.1 GCA_949295645.1 uncultured Bacteroidales bacterium
AGGGGACAACCTGCATATCGGCAGGAATGCACTGGAGATACTGAATTTCGACGATATAGACATCATAGATGTCATGCTCGATTATGTCGATGGCGAGACAGCCGCAGGTCGTCCTGTTACTTACCGTACCGATGGCCGCGTCCGCATCATCCCGAGCGCAGCCGAGGATTGACCGGCCCAGCGTCATCCCGAGCGTAGTCGAGGGATCTGATTTATAATAAATATTTATTACAATTAACCGAAATATCATGCCAAAACACACCTTTATTATAATATTTTTGTCCTTTCTCCCGATCCTCGCCCCGGCACAGGACCTGGTCATCCTTCATACAAACGATGTCCACAGCCATATCGATCCAGTAAGAAGCGGTGCCGAGGCCGGCCTGGGGGGAGTCATCGAGCGAGCAGCCTGCGTGGACAGTATAAGACAGGCTGTGGGAAAACGGAATGTCCTCCTGATGGATGCCGGGGATTTCAGCCAGGGCACATCCTATTTTACCCTGCTGAAAGGCGATGTGGAGGTGGATGTCATGAATGCGATGGGCTATGATGTCGTCTGCCTCGGGAATCATGAATTCGACAACGGTCTGGAGGAACTCGCACGCCGTGTCCGCAGACTCGACTGCCCTGTGGTCTGTGCGAACTACGACTTCCGCAGCCCCGAACTCGAAAAACTTATCCGACCGTACTGCATACTGCGTCGCGGAGGAATGAAAATCGGGGTTATCGGGCTGCTGACGAACATTACGGTGGTCGTGGACAGGAAAATTGCGGACAAGATCAGTTATCTGGACCCGGTAGAGGTGACGAACCGTTATGCCGCCTATCTGAAAAACGAGAAGCATTGCGACCTGGTCATCTGTCTTACCCATCTCGGCTATGAAGGCAATTTCTTTACCGACCCCGAGCTTGTCGCAGGCGTTGAAAACGTGGATCTGGTCATCGGGGGGCATTCCCACACATTCCTGGAAAAGGCGGAATATGCCACGGACAGGACCGGCCGGAAAATACCGATAGTTACCGACGGAGGCTGGGGCCTTTATCTCGGAAAAACAGACATATATTATAATTGAATGCAGAATATTATGACCGTCTTTCGTGCAAAATCCCTCTTGTTTTCCATCGTGACCCTGTCCTGTTTCCTGTACGGCGCAGCAGAATCGCGGGCGTACGAAGAAAGGAATTACATTTCGGCTGCATACGAGGCTGCCATAGCTGCAAATGGAGGCAAAAGCCTTGTAAGTACCGGAGGCGGCTGGTTTCCGTACCCTGACTGGTCCGACAGGGAAGGCTGGGCCTCGCTTTTGGGGAATGATGTGGCCAGGATAGTGGCCGAAGGGGAGAAATACCTTGACTATGAATGGAAAGTCATTCCGGCCACAGCCTATATCGAATATGAAAGGAGCGGGGAGAGAAAGATAATGGAAAATCCTCTCGAGGCCAACAGAAAGGCTCTCAATACCCTGATAATGGCCGAACTCGCGGAAGGAAAGGGCCGGTTCATCGACCAGCTGGCCAACGGCCTGTGGATGAGCTGCCAGATGACCTCATGGGTGCTTTCGGCGCATAACCCGCGCCAGTCGAGCGGCAGGGCCCTTCCGGATCCCCGGGAACATATCATCGATCTTGTTTCAGCCCAGTACGGGGCTACGGTCGCCGTTGCCTGGCATTTTTTCCGGGACGGATTCGACAAACTCGATCCGTCGATAAACTATTGCATCGAAGATGCCGTCAGGACAAGGATTCTCGACCCTTATTTCGATGAAAGTGTCCGGAAGGCGAACTGGTGGATGGCGGACGGGTGGCAGCCCGGGCAGATCATAAACAACTGGAATCCGTGGTGCAATTCGAATGTCCTGCTGTGTTTCCTGCTTATGGAGACTGACCAGACCCGCCTGGACGAGGCCGTAGCCATGTCGGTGAAGTCGGTGGACAGGTTCATGAATTTCGTTAAAAGCGACGGGGCCTGCGAGGAAGGGCCTTCCTACTGGGGGCATGCCGCCGGCAAGATGTTCGACTATCTGTCGGTTCTGTACGATGCCACGGATGGAAAGGTCTCGCTTTTCGGCAATCCGCAGGTCAGGAGTATGGGGGAATACATTTCCCGGTCGTACATCGGGAACTCGTATGTGGTGAATTTCGCGGACGCTACGGCGAAGATGACTCCTGACATATATCTGACCTACCGTTTCGGGAAAAAGGCCGACAGCAGGGAAATGATGGATTTCGCCCTTTATCTGCTGTACTCCGACGGCAGTTTCAGACTCCCGGCCGTCCCTCTCGGCAATGATACGTACCGTTCGCTCGAGACTGCCAGGATACTTGCCGGCATGACGGAAGAAGCGGAGGCGTTGAGGCTACGGGCAGAGTCCTGTCCTGCTGAAGAACTGCTCCCGGAACTCAGGAAATCCGTTCCGGCAGGCTCCTGGTATCCGGAGACGGAGTTCTGCTATCTGCGTGACGGCTACGGCAACTTCCTGGCTGCAAAAGGCGGATTCAACAACGAGAGCCACAACCATAACGATGTCGGAACCTTCATTTTCTATTCGGATGACAGCCCCCTGTTCGTCGATGCCGGAGTAGGGACATATACGAAGAAGACTTTCAGCGACGAAAGGTACACGATATGGTCTATGCAGAGTTCCTGGCACAGCCTGCCTTTGATAAACGGCGTCCCTCAAAGCTATGGCGGCCGGTACCGTTCTTCAGATGTTTCCTGCAACCTCGCGAAAGGGGAGTTCAGCCTCGATATTTCAGGGGCATATCCTGCAGAAGCCGCCTGCAAGGCCTGGAAACGTTCGTACAGGCTCGGGAAAGGACGCCTGACCATCCGAGACAGTTTCACCCTTGCTGATCGCCGGGCTGCGGATGTGGAAAACTTCCTGGTGCTCGGGGACGTGTATCTTCCCGGAGAAGAGTACGAAATTGACGGGAAACGGTCCAGGGTACGCTCCGGGCAGGTCGTAATCATAGGGGAGAGGGCCGCGGCGGAACTCTCTTTTTCCAAGAGCCTGACCCCGTCCGTCGATACTATGGTCCTCGATGACCCGCGCCTTGCGTCGGTCTGGGGCGAAGTCCTTCACAGGATTTCATTCGCTTCGTCCGTGGATGCCCCGGTTTCGGCGTCGTATACCTTCACGGTGACCGTACTTTGACGCATTCCGGGCGGCAGACGGCAATTTTGCATTGAAAGTTTTTTATCCGACCGGTGCATAAATCGGAAATTTATATGTAAGTTTGCGCCGGAATTGAAAACATTTTACAACAATAAGGTTATGGTTTATTCACATGAAGTACAGCAGATGTGCTGTGTCAAAAAAGGACCGAACCATGGTCCTGCTCCTATTCCTGAGGAGGGTAAATGGGTAAAATCGAAGGAAATAACTGATATCTCGGGTCTGACTCACGGTGTGGGCTGGTGTGCGCCTCAGCAGGGTGCCTGCAAGCTGACTCTCAACGTCAAGGAAGGTGTCATCCAGGAAGCCCTGGTCGAGACTCTCGGCTGTTCCGGTATGACCCATTCCGCAGCCATGGCTTCGGAAATCCTCCCGGGCAAGACCATCCTTGAGGCTTTGAATACAGACCTCGTCTGCGATGCCATCAACACTGCCATGAGGGAACTTTTCCTGCAGATCGTCTACGGACGTACCCAGTCTGCGTTCTCCGAGGGCGGTCTTATGATCGGTGCAGGCCTTGAAGACCTCGGGAAAGGCCTCCGCAGCCAGGTAGGCACCCTTTACGGCACTCTTGCAAAGGGGCCGCGCTATCTCGAAATGGCAGAGGGCTACATCAAGACCATAGCACTTGACAAGAACGATGAAATCTGCGGGTACGAGTTCGTGCATCTCGGCAAATTCATGGATCTCGTGAAGAAAGGCACGGATGCGAACGAGGCCCTCAAACAGGTAACCGGTACTTACGGGCGTTTCGCGAAGGAGGACGGTGCAGTAAAATACATTGACCCACGTAAAGAATAAGGAGGAGACATACTATGATAAGAGAAGTAAAATTCGAAAGCCAGGATCGCCGCATTAAACAGATTCTTGCCGCGCTCAACGCTAACGGTATCAAGGATATCGAAGAGGCAAACGCTATCTGCGACCAGTATGGTCTCGATCCTTACAAGACTTGCGAGGACACACAGCCGATCTGTTTCGAAAATGCGAAATGGGCATACGTCGTAGGCTGCGCCATCGCTTTGAAGAAAGGCTGCAAGAACGCCGCAGATGCCGCCGAGGCTATCGGAATCGGCCTTCAGGCTTTCTGCATACCGGGTTCGGTAGCCGATGACCGCAAGGTAGGTCTCGGACATGGCAACCTCGCTGCGATGCTTCTTCGCGAAGAGACCAAATGTTTCGCATTCCTGGCAGGACATGAGTCGTTTGCAGCCGCAGAAGGCGCCATCAAGATCGCCGCAAAGGCAGACAAGGTGCGCAAGGAACCGCTCCGCTGCATCCTGAACGGTCTCGGCAAGGACGCCGCCCAGATCATTTCCCGTATCAACGGTTTCACATATGTCCAGACCCAGTTCGACTACTACACCGGCGAACTGAAAGTGGTTCGTGAGATCGCCTACAGCGACGGTCCGCGCGCCAAGGTAAAATGCTACGGCGCCGACGACGTCCGCGAAGGCGTGGCCATCATGTGGCACGAAGGCGTGGATGTTTCCATCACGGGAAACTCTACCAACCCTACCCGTTTCCAGCATCCGGTAGCAGGTACATACAAAAAAGAGCGCGTACTTGCCGGCAAACCTTATTTCTCGGTGGCATCCGGCGGCGGTACGGGCCGTACCCTTCACCCGGACAACATGGCTGCCGGTCCTGCTTCATACGGTATGACCGATACCATGGGCCGTATGCACTCTGACGCACAGTTCGCAGGTTCTTCATCGGTTCCGGCTCATGTCGAGATGATGGGCTTCCTCGGAATAGGCAACAACCCTATGGTGGGATGTACCGTAGCCTGTGCTGTCGACGTTGCTACTGCGCTGAACAAGTAGTCTTTGGACAGATTTTATAAGGAGACTGCGTCGGGACGGAAATTTCTGATGCAGTCTCTTTCCGATTTTCAGGAAGATGATCTTAACGGCGGAAAGCGGGGCGTCGAAGACGGATTGGATAGCCGACGGAAAACGCTTCAGAACCAAGGGAATAAATTTTTCGGTAATGTCGGTCAAGGACATTGCCGGGGTGATCGCCTGTGCGGCTGATGAAATCGGCCGGCAGCGGAAGGCGGAGCCGGGAGAAACCGACTGTCCGGTATCCCTGTATTTTTACGGTGCCGGGCTGGTGTCGGAAAAGCAGAAGTCGCAGATGACGGAAATACTGGAGGAGTATTTCCCCGGCGCATCCATAGAGTGCGCTTCCGATCTGCTTGCCGCAGCGCGGGCCTTGTGGGGAGACACTCCTGGCATCGTGGCCATTCTCGGGACCGGATCCAACAGTTGCAGCTATAACGGTGTTTCCATTACGGGCAATGTCCCTCCGGGCGGCTATATACTCGGGGACGAGGGCGGCGGGGCGGCCCTCGGAAGGCGTTTTATGTCGGACTATATAAAGAACCTGGTTCCGGAAAGGGTTGCCGAAAGGTTCAGGGAAAGGTATTCCCTGAAATATCCCGACATCATAGGCTCCGTGTATAAAAGCCAGAACCCTGCCGGTTTCCTGGCTTCGTTCGCACCGTTCGTAATAGAGTCTGCCGGAACAGACAGGTATTGCAGGGACATCCTGACTGAAAATCTGAAAGCCTTTGTCACAAGGTCGCTGACGGCATACAGGAAGGACGGGGAGACGATGAAAGTCGCGGTCGCGGGTTCCATCGGGGTCGTCTGCAGGGAATACCTGAAGGAAATAGGCCCCGAATACGGCATCGAGTTCTGCAGGTTCGTCGCCTCCCCGGTCGAAGCCGTCGCCGATTACCATTCCGCGAGAAACAGGAAATGAGTTATAATGAAAAATATCCGTCCAGGCTCCTTCAGGATGCCGTGGATGCCATAGGTACGCTGCCCGGAGTCGGGCGGAGAAGCGCCTTGAAACTTGCTTTGCACCTGCTCAGACAGCCTGTGGAGAATGTCCGTCATTTTACCGCCGCGATAGACCGGCTGCGCAGCGAAGTGAAATATTGCAGTGTTTGCAGGATGATTTCGGACGGGGACATTTGTGCCGTCTGCGGCGATCCCAAACGCGACCATAAGACAGTCTGTGTGGTGGAAAGCGTCAGGGACGTGATGAGCATAGAAAAGACGAGACAGTACACGGGAGTCTACCATGTCCTCGGAGGCATTATCTCCCCGATAGACGGCACAGGACCGTCGGATCTTACCATAGGCGATTTGGTGTCGAGAGTCGCGGCACTCTCGTCGGAGTTCCCTCCCGCGGAGATAGAGGTGATTTTTGCCCTGAGCGGGGAAGTGGAGGGGGAGACTACGGCTTTTTACATTTACCGTCAGCTGGCCTCTTACGGCATCAGGATTTCGACCCTGGCCCGCGGGCTCGGTTTCGGCGACGGGCTCGATTATGCCGATGAGCTGACGCTCGGACGCTCCATACTGAACAGACAGATTTTCAAACCCTGACAATACTGCCTATGTCATTAGCAGAAACCTTGTTGCTGGCCTTGTCCCTGAGCGTGGATTCTTTCGTAGTGTCTTTAGGCGGTAGCGTCACGCTCGGACGGGTGACGGCCGGAAAGGTATTCTCCGTTGCCGGGATTTTCGGGACAGCGCAGGCTTTCTGCCTGTTCGCAGGGTGGCTCTCCGGGTATTCGGTAGTCGCCTATGTCAGCAGGATAGCCCCTTACATAGCGTTTGCCATACTTTCGTATTTGGGCGTCAGGATGATCCTTTCCGGTATCCGCGGCGGTGCGGAATCCGTCGATCTTGCCGGCTTCAGGAATATGGTGATAGCGGCCGTCGCGACCAGTATAGATGCCATCGCCGTAGGTATTTCCCTTGCGATGGGGGATATGAAATTCGCTGATGCGGCATCGGTGACGGCATTGACCCTGATCATTACGGTCATAGCATCTTCTTCGGGTATTGCAATAGGTTCGGCGTCCGGACTCAGGTTCGGCAACGCCGCCAAAATTGCCGGAGGTCTCATACTTGTCTTTGTCGGTTGCCGGCCGTTGTTGTAGACGATTTCCCGTTTCCGGCAGTCCGGCCGGAACTTTGTCCCCGTCTCCGGCAGAAAAAGAAGAGGTGAAGGGTTGACAGTAGAATAAAAAAGAGTATTTTTGCAGGATGATTGAGATTTTCTACAAAGCAAACGGTCAGATGGAGATGTCGCAGTCTGTGGCTGTCCTGTCGGATCTGACTCCGGAAAAGGTCGTGTGGATCGATCTCTTTGCCCCTTCCGGCGATGAGAAACGCGCGGCCGAAGCTTTTGTCGGAACGACTATCCAGAGCCGTGCGCAGGCAGAGGAAATCGAGAGTTCATCCCGTTTTTCAGAGACGGATACGGCCATTTTCGCCAATACGAATTTCCTGATTCCGGGACCTGAGGAGTATTCGATGGAGACGGTATCCTTCATCCTGACGGACAATGTGCTCGTGACCCTCAGGGAGTGTCCGCTGAGGAGTTTTACCGACCTTCAGCGCAGGCTGCTGGCTTTCCCCAAGTTCTATCCTTCGGGCTATATCGTTTTCGTAAGCATCCTTGAACAGAGAATCGACCTGGATGCCGATATGATCGAGCTGATGTCCAAGGAGATAGAGCAGTTCAACAGAAAGGTCAGCCTGGGTGAGGACATCAATGAGGAATTCCTCCTGGACATCAATCAGCTGCAGGAAAACACCATGCTCGTCAGGGAGAACATAGTCGACAAGCAGAGGGTCATATCCAGCCTGCTCAAGAGCAACAAGTACCCTCATTCCCTGCAGCCGAAACTGAATGTCCTGCTGAAAGACATTTCATCCCTTATAAACCATACGAATTTCGGCTTCGAGAGGCTCGAATATCTCCAGAACACCGTGATCGGTCTTATCAACCTCGAACAGAACAAGATAATGAAGGTCTTTACCTTAGTGTCCCTGCTTCTGATGCCTCCGACGCTGATTACGGGTTTTTTCGGAATGAATATGAAACTGCCGCTGACCGGGTCGGGATGGGATGCCGTCATAGTCCTGGCGCTCATGTTCTGCTCGCTCGGCATCATCCTTATGATTTTCCGCAAGCGCAAGATGCTGTAGCCTTGTCGAAATATATGTCTGATTTATTATGTGTCTAACCTCTAAAAGATAGAAAAATGCCATTCTGGAGAGCTCTGTTGATATTGTTATGCCCGCCGCTCGCTGTCTGTGACCAGGGTTGCGGCTCGTTTCTGATAGTCTGTGTCCTTACGCTTGCAGCCTGGGTGCCGGGAGTGATTGCGGCATTGATTATACTCAGTAAATCGGATAACCTGTGAATTCAGGCATCCGGAGGAAAGATATTTTCCTAAAGTTTTTGAAAATCCGAAAATTATGTATATTTTTGCCCGCCTTTTCACCGGAGGCGGGCTTCCTGTTTCCGGAGAGGTACGAAAGATAAAGTTCAACCCACTAATTTGTTTTATTTTACTGAAATGGAAGAAAACAAAACAGTAGCAGCAGAGGAAACTCCGGTCGTTGAAAGCACTCCGGCCGTTGAAGTGGAAACTCCTGCCAAAGAAGAAACCGGGACAATGTCCAACGCTTCGGTCGATCCGGACAAATTCGACTGGGACGCATTCGAAGGCAATGATGTCTATGACGGGGACAAGAAGAAAATCGAAGAGATGTACGACCAGACGCTTTCCAAAGTCGTTGAGAACGAGGTTGTGGAAGGTGTCGTTACCTCTATCAGCAAGAGGGAAGTGATCGTGAACATCGGCTACAAGAGCGAAGGTGTCATTATGGCTCCGGAGTTCCGTTACAACCCTGACCTTAAGGTAGGTGACAAGGTAGAAGTCTTCGTGGAGACTGCCGAGGACAAGAAAGGCCAGCTCGTGCTTTCGCACAAGAAAGCCCGCGCCCTCCGTTCCTGGGATATGGTAAATGCCGCTTACAATGCAGGCGAAATCGTAAAAGGATATGTCAAGACCCGCACGAAAGGCGGTATGATCGTGGACATATTCGGCATAGAGGCCTTCCTCCCTGGCTCACAGATAGATGTGAAGCCTATCAGGGACTACGACCAGTATGTCGACACCAACATGGATTTCAAGATCGTCAAGATCAATCAGGAATTCCGCAATGTGGTGGTTTCCCACA